>DASXUM010000085.1:0-5207 GCA_036504835.1 Candidatus Nanopelagicaceae bacterium | reverse complement strand
ACGTGAAGTGGCCGCACAGAGACAGAAAATCGGAATGGTATTTCAGAGTTTCAACCTCTTCCCACACATGACCGTGCTCGGCAATGTGATGGAGGCGCCTTTGAATGTGCGGGGCGAATCCAAATCCGTAGTGCAAGAGCGGGCCGTGAAATTGCTCGAACGTGTCGGCTTGAAAGACAAGATCAACAATTATCCGTCGCAGTTGTCAGGTGGCCAGCAGCAAAGGGTGGCAATCGCGAGAGCCTTGGCGATGGAACCTGCACTCATGCTCTTTGATGAACCAACCAGCGCACTTGACCCCGAGCTTGTCGGCGAAGTTCTCGATGTGATGCGCAAGTTGGCCGAAGACGGCATGACGATGATCGTCGTCACTCACGAGATGAATTTCGCACGTGAGGTCGGTGACGCACTTGTCTTCATGGACGGCGGGGTAGTGGTCGAATCCGGAAACCCTCGCGACGTGCTTGGCAATCCGCAGCAGGAGCGCACCAAATCATTCCTTTCTAAGGTGCTCTAACTAGAGAAGGTGGTGGACCATGGGAGAGAAAGTCACATTCCCAAGTAACGGCGGCACATGCGAGGGCTACCTTGCGATCCCCAAAAGTGGTAGCGGGCCAGCAGTAATAGTTATTCAAGAGTGGTGGGGACTAGTTGGCCACATCACCGCCATCGCCGATCGTTTTGCAGAGGCTGGTTTTGTCGCATTGGCGCCGGATCTCTACCACGGTGTTATTGCGAAAGAGCCGGATCACGCAATGAAAATGTTGATGGGCCTTGCTATGGACAAGGCAGCACTCGATATCGACGGTGCGGCAAAGTACCTTTCCGATCGTGACGATGTCTCGGGTAAAGGAATTGGCGCGGTTGGATTCTGCATGGGCGGCTCTCTCGCATTATGGAGCGCCACTCTTTCACCGGAAATTGTTGCAACAGTTGCGTTTTACCCGGGACTTCCGTGGGCACGGATGGAACCCAATTGGACGAATTACTCAGGCAAGAGCGCACAAATTCATTGCAGTGAATCAGACGGAACATCTACCGCTCCCGGAATTCAAGAAGCGGTGAAGGCGATCAAATCTGCTCATGGCAACGTTGAGACTTTTGACTATCCAGGCACGCATCACGCTTTCTTCAACGACGATCGTCCGGAGGCGTACGACGCAGAGGCCTCTGCACTCGCATGGGATCGCATGATTACTTTTTTCAATATTGTGATTGCGTGACTTTAACTGTGGCGCGTTTGTAGTGGTATCACTCGCCTAATCAACTACGAGGTATTGAAAGCACCCTTGATTGAGAGAAGTCTTTAATAAGTAACTCTCTCACCCAAGGGAGTTTGGGATGGAACGTTTTGCAGCTATTTCAGTGAATTTGCTTCTTATTTCGGGGCTGATCACTGTCGTCAACGTGCCAGTTGCCCGCGCGGCCAACGTTCCAAAGATCCTAAATACGTGTACTTCCGAGACGACCGGCAGTTTGCGGATAGCGGGAAAAGCAGCATGCAACTACCAGGAAAAGCTCGGCAGTTGGGTTCAGTTATCCAGCGGATTTGCCAATTCCAAGGTCATCTTCACGTGCATGAATAATAAGTTGGGAATTCGATTGTTTGTCCAGGGCGAGTGTGACAATGAACTTGAGTCGAAGGGCGCGTGGATTCGAACTGCTGCCTCTGAAGACATCAATGACGCCCTGTGTGCCAATGGTGGCCGATGTGTTGTTGGCGATATTGGGCCCGGCGGTGGAATGGTTTTCTACGCAGTTGCCAAGATGCAGAAATGGGGAAGATACCTCGAGGCCGCCAACCCCAGTAACTGGCAAGACGGGGGCACGGATCCGAAGTACACATGGTGTCAGAACCCTGTTCGTCTAGTCGGCGCCCTAGGAACAGTTATCGGCATGGGCGCGGTCAACACTAAGAAGGTTCTTGCAAAGTGCAGCGACGGGGCGGCCGTTGCCGTCCACGAATACCGCGGAGGTGGGATGACCGATTGGTTCCTTCCATCGAAGGATGAGTTATTTCAGATGTATCTGAATCTGAATGGAATTTTCGGTCTGTTCCCCGGTAGTTACTGGTCCTCGTCCGAATTTGACGGAACGTCGGTTTGGTATCGAGATATGTCCTTCGGCGCCCAGTGGCACACCTCAAAAGACACGGCCTTCTACGTACGTCCGATCAGAGCTTTCTAAAAACAAACCACATGATCAAGGAGGATCATAAATGAGCGAGAACATAGGGCAAACGACCCAACCCGGTGACTATTCGATGAACTCGAAGCCCGTGAAGAAGCGCAGCACCGGAAAAATAATCGGATACGTCATCGCGATTATTGCAGTCGTCGCAATTGTCCTTACATTTTTCGTCAACTCGGCAACCAAGGCTCCGGTGGCGGCGAGCAACAACTTCCTCAACGCAGTTCAAGCGGGTGACGCCTCTGCTGCTTACGACCTCTTCTCAACCGAGGCAAAGGCGGCTGTGCCGTCAGATCAGTTCGACGCCGTGGTCAAGCAAGTCGGACCGATCCTCAATGCCAAAGAGAAGATGACAAGCAAGAAAGTGAACGCCGAAACTGGCTCAGCTTCCACTGCAGAGGTGGTCTACGAAATTCCTGGTACCGATGGAAAGACGTACTCGTTCACCGTGAACCTCACAAAAGAGGGCGACACGTGGAAGGTTCTGAACTTCGCCAGTAAAGCCAAGTAGCCGGTATCGGCTACGAGGCGTGCGGGATCGACTGACCTAGCCGCTTGTTGAGGATGGCAATGCGGTCGTCCTCGGTGAGGCCGCCCCAGATGCCATAGGGCTCCTGAATCTGCAGAGCCTGTTTCCGGCACTGCAGGATTACGGGGCAGGTCGCACAGACCGCCAGGGCCTTTGCTTCACGATTTCGCCTGCTGGGACCTCGTTCGCCATCTGGGTGGAAAAACATCTCCGATGGCAGATCTCGGCAAGCACCAGAATTTTGCCATTGCCAGACTTCGACAAGAGGCTTTGGTAGACGCGTTGTTTCAGCCATGTTCACTCTCCTTAGGTGTTTCATGACTCTACGAGCGAAGAGGTGTCCATTCAATGGAGTCCCTCTGGGAGTCCCCTGTGTATTTATGCGTATTCGCCCGATCGAGTACGGGTTTTTGCTGAGTAAGTTGCCCCCGATAGACTGCACGCCTTCGAGGTGCAGGAGGCGAAATGGGCGATAACGAGAAAGTCGTGATGCTGGGGCTGACCTACGACGATGTCCTCCTTCTACCAGACGCCTCTGATGTAGTTCCCAGCGAAGTTGATACGGCTACCCGCTTGACTCGAAATATCACCCTCCGAATTCCCCTTGTCTCATCCCCTATGGATACCGTCACCGAGTCGGAGATGGCGATTGCCATGGCCAAGGCTGGTGGCATCGGGATCATTCACCGCAATCTTCCGATAGATGAGCAAGTCACACACGTGAAGTTGGTCAAAGGCGTCGGACTTGCAGGAGCGGCCGTTGGAGTCGGCGATGATGGATTTGCACGAGCTAAGGCGCTGATCGAAGCTGGCGTAGATGTTGTTGTAGTCGATACGGCGCATGGACACCACCGCGGAGTTCTGGATGCGATTGAAAGAATTAAGAAGTTCTCACCAGGCACAGAGATCATCGGCGGAAATGTGGCTACCCGCGCGGGTGCGCAAGCTCTCATCAATGCGGGTGTCGACGGCGTGAAAGTCGGTGTAGGACCTGGTTCGATTTGTACGACGCGTGTGGTTACCGGAGTCGGCGTTCCGCAGATCACCGCGATCATGGAAGCAAGCAAGGCATGTGCCAAGGCCGGTATTCCACTCATTGCCGATGGCGGACTTCAATATTCTGGCGACATCGTCAAGGCCCTCGTGGCCGGCGCAGATACCGTGATGCTTGGTTCTTTGTTGGCGGGCTGCGATGAATCACCAGGTGAGTTGGTAGAAATTGACGGCCGCAAGTACAAGGCATACCGCGGAATGGGCTCGCTAGGAGCAATGCAAACTCGTGGTGGCAAGAAGTCGTATTCCAAAGATCGCTACATGCAAGATGACGTTCTCTCCGAGGACAAATTGGTTCCCGAAGGCATCGAGGGCAAGGTTGCCTATCGCGGACCGTTGGCTCAAGCAGCACACCAACTTATCGGTGGGCTCCGTCTTGGCATGGGATATGCCGGCGCACCTGACATTGCCTACCTTCGACGCGAGGGACGACTCATTCAAATTACAAGTGCAGGTCTGCAGGAAAGCCATCCGCATGATGTTTTGGATATCGCTTCTGCCCCGAACTACATGAGAAGCAACTAGAGGGGGAACCATGAGCGATATCGAGATTGCACCAGGAAAACGCGCACGGGCGGCTTATTCCTTTGATGACATTGCCATTGTTCCAAGCCGACGTACTCGTGATCCCGAAGAAGTCTCCACTGCTTGGCAGATTGATGCATACAAATTCGATCTGCCTCTTCTGGCAGCCCCTATGGATTCGGTGGTATCTCCCGAGACCGCCATTGAAATCGGCCGCCTCGGCGGTTTAGCCGTTCTGAACCTTGAAGGACTTTGGACCCGATATGAGGATCCACGGATTCCACTCGGTGAGATTGCATCCATGCCCGATGTCCATGCCACGCGCAGGATGCAAGAGATTTATGCCGCCCCCATTCAGCCAACGCTTATCAAAGAGCGACTACAACAGATTCGCGATGCTGGCGTCACCGTGGCTGGTTCACTTTCGCCACAACGCACCGCAACTCTGTACAAGACGGTGATCGATGCGGGTGTAGATATTTTTGTCATCCGTGGCACAACCGTTAGCGCCGAGCATGTTGCGACAAAGGATGAAGCGCTCAATCTGAAGAAGTTCATCTACGAGCTCGACGTCCCCGTTATCGTCGGAGGAGTAGCAACTGCTACTGCAGCCCTCCACCTCATGCGTGCCGGTGCTGCCGGAGTACTTGTCGGTTTCGGCGGTGGCTCTGCGCACACAACGCGTAAGGTTCTGGGCATCGAAGTTCCGATGGCTTCAGCGGTGGCCGAGGTCGCCTCAGCACGACGCGATTACCTTGATGAATCAGGTGGACGCTACGTCCACGTGATTGCCGATGGTTCTGTCGGACGAAGCGGTGATATTGCCAAGGCAATCGCCTGCGGCGCCGATGCAGTGATGATGGGTTCGCCTCTCGCCCGCGCCGTCGAAGCTCCGGGCTTGGGTTGGCAC
>DASXUM010000084.1:0-9782 GCA_036504835.1 Candidatus Nanopelagicaceae bacterium | reverse complement strand
CTCTTTGACCAAGATTTCGTCGACGAGATCTTCGTCAAGATAAGCGTAAGTTGTTGCTAATGATGTAATGGTCTCTAAAGTTGAATTTGGCATGCAAAATGTTTGCATGGCCAGATTTTCTTGAATAGTGGTAATGGCGAGAGACATCCCTTACGAAAAAGTCTCGTTGGTCACCTGTTACCGTGAAGCAACGCTTAATGAGCGTGGAAACACATGTGATCTATTCAACGCTATATTGGCGGTATCCACCGACGACTTATGCAGATCAGGAGCACACGATGGAACTAACGGCCATCCTTTGCAACCACGCCGAAGCGCAGAACAATTTGCTCTACGTATCGGGTGGCGGAATCGATCGCGCTTTCGTGCCGCCAAACACGTCGGGCCCTTGGAATATAAATCTCGCCATCGGTATCAACATCTCTGTACCGTGGGACGAGACCAACATGGAACACACTCTCACCGTTGATCTAGTTGATTTTGATTCTCATCCGGTACTCGTGGCCAGTGGTATCGACACCTTCGCCCCCGTCCACGTGGAGGCGAAATTCAATGTAGGAAGGCCTCCCACCCTTGAGATAGGGGAAAGCCAGAGCATCAGTCTTGCGATCAATCTTCCTTCACTTCCGATTCCCGCCATCGGCAACTACAGCTTTATCATCGAAGTGGATGGCGAGGAACTTCGCAGACTCAGTTACCGTGTGGTCACTTCTTTCAATGCTCCTTCCTAGTCGACACATTTAACGAAAGAGATGCCTTCTTTGCACCCTCTGGTGGCATACTGCTCGACATGAAAACGGCTTTCACGACAATAGGTACAGTGCTAATCGCACTTGGTGCGGTTTTTCATTTATACGTGTTTACACTTGAAAGCATCTCGTGGCGAAAGCCCAAAACGTGGAAGACATTTGGGTTACCAAGCCAAGACCATGCCGACATCATCGCGCCAATGGCCTTCAACCAGGGTTTCTACAATCTCTTCCTAGGCTTAGGAGCATTTGTTGGAATCGCACTACTAGGAAGCAACTCGACCATCGGATTCACTCTCATGATATTTGCGGCACTGAGCATGGCCGGTGCAGGTGCGGTCTTGTTCTTCAGCGTAAAACGCTCAAGACGTGCCGCGATTGTTCAAGCTGGTCCGCCGTTGATCGGAGTCGTTCTAGTTTTACTCGGTCTTGCACAATAGAAGTTAGCCAGTTACGGCTGAGATGACGTGGGCGATGGGCTTGGTGTCGGCGCAGGGACCACAACCTGCTGATTTGTAATATCGAACCAAGCCGATGGCAATTTCGCCTTGTTTGCAAATGCACCACCTGCAAGTTTTGCAGTTGTACCCGAACTAGACGTCGCAGTAATCGAGATATCCCTACCGCTGGCATCTTTGCCGTTGACGAACAAAGAAACCACATCTGGCAATCCGAATGCCGCTGCGATAATGCTTTGTGACTTGGAACGAAGCCACGACGAATAGCTTGCGTTGATCTTGGGATCAAGGCTCCACGGGTCAGGAACTGCAATCGCATAAGGAACTGCAGTCCCCCACACATTCTGGGCCGATTCGGTGTTGCCTCCCGAGGACGAGAAGAAAAAGGCACTTATTGGCTTTGAATTGAACAGAACGGCGAGGCCAGTGGAATCGTCCGTCGACGTCGAATTGACGGCTGCCTTCCACAGTTGGCCATATTTGGCTTCAGTTTCCTTCGCATATCCGATGAAGGCCTGGTCTTGTGAAACGCCATATATGTTGCAGTCACACGCGGTTCTTACCGTCGCACCTTTGTTCAAAGCAAACGTTCGGGAAGCGATCGCTTGTGCTTGCAGGGCAGCCAACGGCCACGATGATGGCATCTCGCCGATTCCCCACAGGTACTCATCATGCAGGCGGACCGTGTTGGTAACTTCAAGTCGGTATCCCAGAACAGGAGCCTTCACCAACTTCACTTGAATCTGTCCATACCGGTAGTTGGTGTTAGAGCCGGCCGCACTCACGGAGACGACGGCTGGATCGCCCTGCAGATAACGCGTCCCCGTCCAGCGGATGGTCCAGATCTTGCCGCTGGGCAGTGGGCTCACCTGTCCATCGGGTCCCGTCATGCTGGGGAAGGCGATGTTTCCCAGCACGGTGAAATTCAAAGTGCCTTTGACCGGCATGACGCTTAAAGGTGGAGCGTCAATTGCATCCTTGATGTCGCTTTGGAACAGTTGAACCTGCCCTACCTTCGAGGCTATCTTGATTGAAAATGTACTAAGGGTGTGACCGATGTTCACTCGCATCATCTGATTGTCGGGCATCGGCTCAACGGTGGTGAATGAGTAGTAGTAGCGCAAAATGTCGACGGCGGTCTTGCCCTCAAGTGCCTGACCACGGGCACCAAACTGACTCATGCCAACGCCGTGTCCATAACCTGCACCTTGAAAGGTGAAGGTTGCTGGTACCTGTGGTGCGGCAGATGCGGAGTAAGCAGGTAAGAACCAGATGACAAGGGAGAGTGCGAGGAGGCGGCTAGATGTCCTCATTGACGGCAGCGCTCTTTCCGACATGCAGGAACTTCTCGTAGGCGTCAACCACGGCATCTGGTTCGCCGCGTTGAATAAGTTTCCCCTTATGTAACCACGCAACTTCATTACATACGTCTCGGATAGTGCCCAAACCATGACTGACCATAATCAGTGCGCGTGCATCACCGCGAAGTTCCTTAATTTTGTTAAGGCTCTTCTCCTTGAAGTGCGCATCGCCCGTGCTCAATGCTTCGTCAATTATCAAAATATCAGGACGCACTGTGACCGCGACGGAGAAACCAAGACGGGCGAACATTCCGCTCGAATATGTGCGCATCGGAGCCTCAATCGCATCGCCCAATTCGGCGAAATCTGCAATCTCCTCAAAGTGATCTGCAATTTCCTTGCGGGTCATTCCGGCAGCCAAACCGCCGAGCAACACATTCTCACGCCCCGAAAGTGACGGGTTGAAACCAACGCCCAACGCAAGCAGAGTGCTCACTTTGCCGTAAACCTCGATCCGCCCTTGCGATGGCGGCAAAATTCCCGAGATGACACGCATCATGGTGGATTTTCCGGCTCCGTTGGCACCAACAATTCCAAGAACACTGCCGTAGGGAACATCGAGGTTGACGTCATCGAGTGCACGCACAACTCGGGTGTGCTTGGTTCCGCGTCCCAAGGTACGCATGCGATCTTTCAGAGTAGATCGCTTATCGATGGTCGTTGTGTATGTAAGACCAAGGTGTTGGACCGAGACTGCAATCTCTCCGGCCCTTGGAGAGTTAGGGGAAGTATCAAACACGGACGGCAAAATCGCGCTCCCTTGTTAGGAAGAAATATGTGCCCAAGAACAGCGTCGCAAGAGCCCAAATAGTGCCCTTGAGAAGACTCTCAAAGTGCGGCCGCTGAGCGTGAACAATCGCGCGTGACCAGGCATCCATCATTGAGAAGAGAGGGTTCACAAGTTCAAAAGTTCTCAATTTCGGCTTTAGATTCTTTACTTCGTAAAGAATGGGCGAGAGATAAAGCCAAGTTCGAGAGAAGTAAGGCAAGAAGCTGCCGATATCTCTGAAGTAGACGTTTGCGCAGGAGATCAGGATCGAGAGCCCGAGCGCGAAGGCTCCGGTGATCATCACGACTGGTATTCCCCAGAGCATGTTCCAGCCCCAAGGCAGACCCATAAATGCCCGAATCACAAAGAACACAATCAAGGTGGGAAGAAAACGAACCAGTGCAATGAGCCAAGCCGACATAGGCAGCATGATTCTGGGGAACGCGGTGTTCAGGATCAATTTCCCACCTTTAACGACAGACTTCGCGCCGCCGGCCATGGAATGGTTGACGAAATAGAAAAGAAAGAGGCATGCCGTCAAATGCGCATAACGGAGTTTGTCGCTGTTTCCCGCAATGATCATGATGAGGAGGAAGTAGACGCCCGAAAGCAGAAGAGGATTGATGATCAACCACACTTGTCCGAAGACGGTGTCGAAGTGTTTCTCGTGCAACTCAGATCGCGAGTACTCACGGATGAATGCACGTCTAGTCCAAAGGCTGCGCCAGTATCGCTTCAGAGGAGGCAATCCAGCCCTAAATGGCTCGTAGACCTCGACGGGGGCAGTTTTGTTCACTGCGAAAGGCTACCGTAACCCCTCACTCTTCTGGCACGAGCGAGCGTGGCGACGTCAGGTAACCAGCACCCCACGACATATGCATCGTCAGCAGAATCCATGGCAGGCGGAGAAATTCGCCGATATTTCTGCCGATTGAGAGCGATGCCACAATGAGAAATACAAGATAAATCAAGGCTGGTGTGAACCATATTGGAGCAAGCAACGATCCGGCGATAACAGAAAGTAATGTTCCTAGGAGTGCAAACGGTGGGGCTAGGTATCGCAGATTGACTGTCCCTTGATGGCGTCGAATAACAACATGACGCCACCTCCCGTACTCGAAATATTGCTTGGCAAGAGCCTTGAATGTTGGACGTGGCCGATACGTGACATGCAATCTCGGATCGAAGTAGACGATGCCTCCCGATTTTCGCAATCGGTAGTTGAGTTCCCAATCTTGCGCACGTGTGAATCGCTCATCAAATCCCCCAACAGCGATAAGGGCACTGCGTAAGAAGACGCCTAGGTAAACGGTGTCTACAGGGCCTGCCTGGCCACCGGTATGAAAGCGAGATGCTCCAACTCCGAGAGGACTTCGCATCGCCCGTGCGACTGCTCGCTCAAATGTGGTGACGCCCTCCGCCCCCATTACTCCGCCGACATTTACAGCACCAGTCTGATTCAAAATCGACACAGCAAGTGAAATGTAATTCTCAGGAATCTCTGCATGTCCGTCTACCCGCACGATCACTGGGAATCGAGATTGATTGATCGCAAGATTCAACCCCGCGGCTGTGCGTCCGCTGGGATTGGCAACCAGAACCACGCGTGGATCGTGTTCTTGGAGCTCTTCGGCGATGATCTGCGTGCGATCCTTCGATGGTCCTATCGCTAGAATGACCTCCATTGGCCCTGCATAATCCTGCGAAAGAATCGCGTTCACCGCATGAACGAGATGAAATTCCTCGTTCAAAACGGGAAGGATTACCGAGACCCCGCTCTGGAGGTGTGACGTGATATCAGTATTCTGGGACTCGATCGGTGTCATAACCCCTCCACGCTATCGTGCAAGTACGCTCTCCCTGTGAAATCCACGCCCAGAGTTCGGATAATAACCTCTCTTTCACTCGCGGTTGTACTCGTATCCGCGTTTGCATGGCTTGGATTGGGACATGTCACAGGATCTCTCAAGCGGATTGATGCATTCGCGGGATTGAAATCTCGACCGGAAAAAGCCTCCTCTGCGGTCAACTATCTCCTCGTCGGCTCAGACACCCGAGTCGGACTCACCAAGGCCGAGCTCAAAGCTCTTCGGGTAGGAAGCGTTGCCTCTGCAGCTGGCAAACGATCCGACACCATTCTTCTTGTTCATATAAGCAAGGCGCGCGACAAGGCCGTCATTATTTCTTTGCCTCGCGACACCCTCGTCACGATTCCCCAGCACACCGATTCCAACGGCAAAGTCATTGCGCCGTTCAAAGCGAAACTCAACGCGGCCTACAACTACGGAGATGCACCGCTGCTCATTCAGGTAATCGAATCGATGACAAACCTGCGGATCGATCACTACGTCGAGATCAACTTCGCAGGGTTTGCTCATATGGTCGATTCCCTTGGCGGTATCCAAGTTTGTACAAAGACAAATATCAACGACCCTAAGAGTCACTTAGTCCTTTCGGCAGGTGTCCATACCCTTGATGGAATCCAAGCGCTCAAATACGTACGTACCCGTGATTTCGATGGCATGGGCGACCTTGGCCGTATGCAGCGTCAGCAGCAGTTTATGAGTTCGGTTCTGCGCAAAGCGACCAGCACGGGAGTATTGCTCAACCCAATCAAGATGCTGAATTTCTTCAATGCCGCAATGGCCACGGTCAAGACGGACTCAGCCCTAAACAGCAGTGACCTCATCACCCTGGCGAAACAGATGCGAAACCTTTCAGCCAGCAAAGTTCGAACGTTGACAGTTCCCCTATCAAATGTGAATTACGTGGTGCCATATGTCGGTTCTACCGTTCTGTGGGACCCAGTATTAGCTCCTCAACTCTGGCAGCGGCTTCGCGAGGATTTGCCGATTGTTGATGTGGTGAAGCCTTCGCCATCACCAAGTTCCTCGACGAAATCGACCACTAAAGCGAGTGCTAAGGCCAGCGCTTCCGCGACTCCAACGATCATCGACAAATTCAAGACCCGTACCGCCAGCGAGAATCCTTGCGGGGCGCTGAAGTATTAGTCATAACTAACTTAGGATGGGCAAATGAAACCAGTCTTGTCGGTAATCGGTACGGGATACCTGGGAACCACTTTTGCCGCCTGTATGTCATCTCTTGGTTTCACCGTAATAGGGATCGACACCGATCCTGAGAAAATTGGTCATCTATCCCGTGGCGATCTGCCATTTTATGAACCCGGGTTGGAAGAGATTGTTAAAACAGAATTGGAAACAGGTCGTCTCGTTTTCACAACGGATTTTTCGAGAGCAAAAGATGCCGATGTGCATTTTCTTTGCGTCGGAACGCCTCAGAAAGAAGATGGGCTGGCGGCTGATCTCACATATATTTATGGAGCGGTAGCGGGGATAACTCCCTACTTGAAGCCTGGATCACTTGTGGTTGGAAAATCAACGGTACCGGTAGGGACCGCCGAGGCACTGCGCACACAACTAGCAGCGACCGCCCCTCAGTCTGACATCGCATGGAATCCCGAATTCACCCGCGAAGGGTTCGCGGTCGAAGACTCATTGCGCCCCGACCGAATCGTTGTGGGTGTAACCAACGATCGCGCCGAAGAGATACTTCGTGAGGTGTATGCGCCAATCCTCGAACTTGGAACGCCGTGGGTTAGGGCGGACTTGCCAACAGCAGAGCTCGTCAAAGTTGCTGCCAACTCGTTTCTTGCCACCAAGATTTCATTTATCAACGCTATGGCCGAAGTGTGTGAAGCAGCAGGAGCCGACGTCACAGTCCTTGCCCAAGCAATCGGTTACGACTCGCGCATTGGCAACAAGTTCTTGAAGGCAGGTATCGGATTTGGCGGCGGCTGCCTCCCGAAAGATATTCGCGCATTCATGGCACGGGCCGAAGAACTGGGCGCAAAACAAGCGCTCGAATTTCTCCGTGAGATTGATGCAATCAACCTCCGTGCCAGACAGAGAGTCATAGACGTTGTTCGATCAATGCTCGCCGAGGATCTCACCCCCTTCAAGATCGCAGTCTTGGGCGCTGCCTTCAAACCGGAGAGCGACGATGTGCGCGACTCTCCTGCCCTTGATATTGCAGCCCAGTTGAGTGCAGCAGGAGCAACTGTGACCGTTCACGATCCAAAGGCGATCGCCAATGCAATGAAACGGTTCCCATCACTGAATTTCGCGCACGATGTCACAGAGTGCGTCAAAGACGCGGATATGGTGCTGCATCTAACCGAATGGCGCGAATATCGCGAAATAGATCCTGCCGACCTGGCAAAGCTTGTAAAGAATCCGCGGATTATCGACGGCCGCAATGTGCTTGACCGGGATCGCTGGGTCGAAGCAGGATGGAAGTTCCACGCTTTGGGAAGGGCTGACTCATGAGCGATGACATTGATGAAATCCTCGCACTCAAAACCTGGGCTGTAGTTGGTCTCAGCAACAACGAATTCCGTGCCGCTTACAGCGTCGCGCAATTATTGAAGGAGAAGGGACATCGCATCGTCCCTGTCCATCCCAAAGCTGAAGAGGTTCACGGAGAAAAGGGATATGCCTCTCTGAAGGAAATTCCATTTCCCGTCGACGTCGTGGATGTCTTCGTGAACTCCTCCCTTGCCGGAGCCGTTGTTGACGAAGCCATTGAGATCGGTGCGAAGGCTGTCTGGCTTCAACTTAACGTTATTGATGAAGATGCCGTGGCAAGAGCCAAGAAGGCCGGCTTGCTCACGGCCATGAACCACTGCCCCGCTATCGAATATGGAAAGCGAAGTCGAAAGAGCGAAGCTTAGAAACCCGTCTTCTGACTGCGACGCGCCTGCAGATTCTCACCCTTGGCTTTGGCTTCATCGTGCATCTTCACCATCGCGCCTTCGACCTTCTTTAGGATCGCAGCGTCGCCGACACCCAATATTCGGGTGGCAAGAATTCCGGCGTTCTTAGCGCCACCAACGCCAACAGTTGCGACGGGAATTCCGGCTGGCATCTGCACGATGGAGAGAAGCGAATCCAGACCATCAAATGTTTTGAGTGCGATCGGAACTCCGATAACAGGTAGAGGCGTAAGTGCCGCAATCACACCGGGAAGGGCTGCTGCTCCACCTGCGCCCGCAATGATGACCTTGATGCCCTTGGCTGCTGCTCCTTGGGCGAACTCGATGGTCTCCAAAGGCATCCGGTGCGCCGAAATTACCTGCGCGGAGTAAGAGATCCCGAACTCATCAAAGACCTTGGCGGCTTCTTCCATGATGGGCCAATCTGAATCTGAACCCATGACTATTGCAACGCTTACTTCACTCATCAATTTCTCCGCTCATGTATTCAACGGCGTGGGTAACGCACTCGCGCAAGTCTAGGAGATCACTGCCCATGGCCGTGACATGACCCTTAATCTGCCCCGGCCCAGATCGATATTGATGAATTTTCAAACCGGGGCTCCGCGCCATCAGATGAAGATAGGGGCGATACATATTCCCCTCTCCGGAAAAAGTGGCCGTGACGGCGATAGGGGCGAGTTGGGAAGGGTCCCCGAGTGGCAAATCCAGAATCGCCCGCAGGTGCTGCTCAAATTCACTCGTCCTGGCGCCCTCGATAGACCACACCCCATTGAGTGTGGGTCCCAGCGAAATACGCCTCGCTGCAGGTTCGCCGTAAGCGAAAACTATTTCGACCTCAACCACACCTACGGCTCCTGACTCCTTGGCCAGATTGAGTGCGATGTACTGCGCGATTCCGATTTGATTTGCGGAGAGCGTCGGAGCTGGCGTGATCGTCATCGACACCGAACCATCGTGGTAGATGCCAGTTGGTGCCCACGCCGATGCTTGGCCGTGAGGTGAAAGAGCGACTAGGAAAGATACTGTCGCATCAGCTGGCCCATTCACCTCGTGATCTGAATTCCAGCGCCTGGCAAATTCGAGGGCGGATGACGATGGGCGAATTGCCTGGCCGGATGCCTCGAGTGTCCTTACCTGTGAATCTGAAAGGTGATCACCAAGAACGCTGATTACCGTGCAATGTGCGAACTCTCTCCCGCTTTCAATTCTCTCAATATCCACACCGAGCGCAGTCGCTGGCGCCGCGAACATACGCAATAGCGCGCTATCGCCGATCAATCCAACAGTTGGAAATTCCTTATGCATCCAAGTCCCTATAGCGCGCTAACGTGCGTCACGTCTCCGACGCTCACATGTCTGCCATCTTCAAGAACCAGTGCTCCGGACGGATCAACAGAACTCGCCACTGACACGAACTTCTCTTGCCCTGGCATTTCAATCAGCACACGACGACCGATCGTGGCGCTCACGTTGGCATATTCGAGCAGAAGGGTGGAGTCGGAGTTCTCCCAACGCTGGAGATACTCCGAAAAACTTTTCAGTATCTCAGCCAACAAAAGGTTGCGGTCGCAATCGGCGTAACCTTGGAGAGCAAATGAAGTCGCACTGGGAACCGGGAGTTCTTCCTGTCGGGTATGAACATTTATG
>DASXUM010000083.1:0-9545 GCA_036504835.1 Candidatus Nanopelagicaceae bacterium | reverse complement strand
CGCTCTTGCACTACGGATTTGGATTCGCCCCGCACATTCAAAGGCGCCTCCATCACATTGCCGAGCACGGTCATGTGTGGGAAGAGGTTGAAACTCTGAAATACCATTCCGATTTTCTGTCTCTGTGCGGCCACTTCACGTTCGCGCATCTCGTGGAGCAAGCCGCCCTTCTCGTGGTAACCGACGAGTTCTCCATTGACGCGGAGTCTTCCGGCGTCGATCTTCTCCAAGTGATTAATGCAGCGGAGGAAAGTCGATTTGCCCGAACCCGACGGCCCGATGATGCAGAGAACTTCACGAGGTGCTACTTCAAGATCGATACCTTTGAGTACTTCCAAACGGCCAAAGGATTTAAATACATTTTCGGCCTGCACCATAGGAGTTGTCATGCTCAGCCACTTATCCCGAGAAAGCGCGTGCGGAAACGCTGCACGGGCGTAGGTGGAAGGGTCCGCAAGGATCCCCGCGAGAAACGCCGCTCGATGTAGTACTGCCCAGTCATCAGGACGCTTGTCATGCCCAAGTACCAAAGGCTGGCCATGATCAACATCGGCATGACTTGGTAGGTCCGGGTGTAGATGTTCTGTACTTTGAAAAGAAGTTCGTAGTACGGAACGTAGGCGACCAGCGATGTGGTCTTGAGCATTGAGATCGTCTCGTTGCCGGTTGGGGGCACGATCACCCGCATCGCTTGAGGTAGCACGATGCGACGCAGCGTCAGCATTTTCGGCATACCTAGCGCGGTGGCAGCTTCGGTCTGTCCCTCATCCACGGAGAGAATTCCGGCGCGGACAATCTCAGACATATACGCCGCTTCATTCAGACCCAGCCCCAGAAGGGCAGCCGCCAAGCCTGGGATGAGATCGAAAGTTCGTGCAGAAAAGAAGACATGACCAAATGGGATTCCGATGCCGAGGGTGGGAAAGAGTGCACCGAGGCTGGCCCATACAAGTAGTTGTACAAGAACTGGTGTACCTCTAAATATCCAGATGTATAACCAGGCGGCACCTGAAACTAGTGGATTGGATGACAACCGCATCACTGCCAAAATAATCCCGAGCACTACGCCGATAAACATTGAAAAGAACGTCAGCATGAGGGTGGTACGCACACCTGCCGTGACGCTTGAATCAAATGCGTACTTGGCTTGCTCCGACCAATTAAATCGCGGGTTGGTTACGACAGCATGGATTGCGAGGATCGCTAGAACAGCGATCACGCCCGCCGCAACCCAACGTCCCGGATGCCGCACAGGGACGGCCCGAATTGCTTTGGGCCGCCCCTCTGGCATTTGTGAACTCACGGATGCGAATCTAGTCGCTTAGTTGTGAGTTGACGAACTATTTAGCGGCGTTTATCAGCGAAGTCGTGACAGCGCCGTCTGCGGCACCATATTTATCAAGGATGGTCTTGTAAGTCCCATCCGCGATAATCGCGTTGACAGCACCTTGCACGGCTTTGGCGAAGTCTCCCTTTGCCTTAGGCACGGCAATTCCGTATGGAGCGGTGTCATAGACAGTTCCGACTACAACCAGCTGACCGTTGGAGGTTTTCACGGCGTATCCCGTGACAGGTGAATCCGCCAACATAGCGTCATTCTTTCCAGAAACGACAGATGCAGTTGCATCTTGCTGAGACTGGTATTGATTGATCGTGATCGCAGCCTTGCCTGCGGACGTACAAGTCTTAGAACGCGCTGTGATGTCATCGACCTGAACTGTTCCCTTTTGTACCGCGATGTTCTTACCGCACGCAGTATCTGGCGTGATGGTGGACCCAGTCTTAGCAGCCCATGATGAACCAGCGGAGTAATAGGTGACAAAATCTAGAACCTTCTCGCGATCCTTATTGTCAGTGAAAGAGGAGATTCCGGCTTCGTACTTACCTGACTGAATCGCTGGAATGATGGAGTCGAACGGTGCATTGATGAATGCGGCCTTCAGACCTAGCTTGGCAGCGATCGCATTGCCTAGATCAATATCCATTCCTTCCATGGTCTTTCCGTCTGTTCCAACAAATTCATTTGGAGGATAGGTTCCATCTGAACCGAAGGTGAGTGTGCCGTCGGCGGAAACATCAGCGGGCACCATTGACGCCAGCGACGTAGTTCCTGATGTCGGGGTCGGGGTTGAGCTAGGTGTCTTCGAGCTTGAGCATGCGGACAACGTGAGTGCGCTTACTGCCAGCACAGCAAATACTGAAATCTTTAAACGTGAGGTTGCCATCAAGTGTTCCTTAGTGAGCGTTAAGTTGGGGATGTCAATACTAGCCTTCTGGAAATAAAGCCCAAGCCCTGACTCCGCCAATGATGCCCGCCTCATTGGGGACTATGACTACATCGTCGGCCAATTTGTAGAGCGCAGAATCCTTAATTCGACGTGAATTGCCGCCGCCAATGTAGAGGCGATCCCACAGGAATACCGGCCGTAACTCTTCGACCATCACCCGAACTCTTCTCGACCAGAGACTGTCCCCCAGTCGACGACGTTCGTGCTCGCCGACCCACTCGTCGTACGTAGTCGAACGACGCACAGTGGCTTGCGAGAGTTCCATGTGCGGTGCAAGGAAAGCGCCGTCGAAGATCGCGCAACCAAGACCGGTTCCCAAGGTAAGTACGATTTCAAAGCCGGTACCAGCAACAACGCCCGCGCCGTGGACTTCGGCATCGTTAAGGACGAGCGCAGGAATCCCAAGGGCATGCGTGAGAGCCTCCCTCATATCAAAGCCGTGCCACGCTTCCTTGAGCGCTGCATCGGGTCTCGTACGCGGCCCTGCAACGTTGATGTAATGCGGGGTAGCGACAACAACCCCATGCCGGATCATCCCAGGTATCCCGACGGTGGCTCGATCTGCCTTCGGCAGGGATTCGGCAATTTTCCTAATGGTCTGCACCAGCAGTTGCGGCGAGAGCGGATAGGGAGTTGGTACGTGCACGGGTGGAATCCGCATCGTGCCTGCGTTATCAAGGACGGAGGCCTTTATGCCTAACCCCCCGCAATCAACCGAGAGGGTTAGCGGCTCCATAACTAGGGAACTTACTAGTGCGCACTAAACTTCTCAATACCAACCACCCATCAAGGAAGCGGGGCATACATGATTAAGGGATTTCGCGACTTCATTATGCGAGGAAATGTCGTTGATCTGGCGATCGCGGTCGTTGTTGGCGCAGCCTTCACGGGAATCATCACCCAATTCACAAAATCATTCGTCGAACCGCTCATAAAACTAATGGGAGGCGGTGGCGTGCATGGTGGGACCTTTGTCATCAACGGGGTGGCCTTTGATTGGGGCGCCTTCATCAACGCCATCATCAACTTCCTGATTGTGGCGGCCATTCTCTACTTCTTTATCGTCGTCCCGATCAACAAGTTGATGGCTCGCCGTCGTCGCGGAGAAGTTCCAGCTGAAGCTGTTGCGGCAACCCCAGAGGACATTTCCCTGTTGCGGGAAATTCGGGATCTGCTCAAGCGGCAACCGTAGGAACCGCAGAGCCAAACTAGATCTCGCCTCTCACAACGGGAGCATGCGTATCTGAGTATTGGACTTCTACTGTCTTGATTTTAGAAAGCGGTATGCCGGTAGAGGCGACCAACCCCTTCGCACTTGTTCCTGACTGGCTCCACGTTGCAACTGTCGTGGCCGTTCCTGAAGCATCGGTGACAACCAGATCGTAAGATTCAGGAGCACCTGTTGAAACTTCGCTATTTACGTAGGTGCAGTTCCAGGAAAATTGGGTGCCCCATTTCTTCTTCGTCACGCGCATGTCAACAATCATCGCGTTCTTCTCCATCGCAACCATGGAAACTTTCGCCCCAACTGCAAGAACGCTCGTTTGACCATTCGATGAATCACTGGACGAATGGAGGTTGGATCCCACTAGGAGACCAATCACCATAACAAAGGAGGCTGCGACCGCCATTCCTGCAACCAAGCGACGGCGCAGGCTTGCCCTCTGCTTAATAGCAGCGCGGGCCAGACTCTGAATGGGCTCGAGGGGAAGCGCGATCACATTCGCATCGGCAGGTTCGCTTGCCAGAGCACTTGCAGTGCTTGCATCTATCTTCATGAGGAATCCCGGCATCCCTGCCAATTCTGCGACGGCGTTCGTACATGCTGCGCAGGTGGTGAGGTGTCTTTCGTACTCACGTCGTTCATCCGTACTGAGGGATCCAAGTACGTACGCCGCATCCCATTCGCGGTATCTATCTACAGCCTGATTCACTGAGCGGCTCCTCTTTCTTGAAGGGAAAGTCGTAATGCACGCAATGCGTAATGAAGGCGCGACTTGATGGTTCCTTCAGGGACACCTTCTTGTCGTGCTATTTCACTTATCGAATGTCCGAGGTAGTAGGAACCAACAATTGCGTTTCTGTGTTGGATTGAGAGCGAAGAAAGTGCGTCCGAGAGAATCCAGGCATCCAACGCTGAATCTGTTCCATCATCGCCACCCGTTTCGGGTAGCACGTCAGTTGAGATTTCACGGCGATGGCGGGCGCTGCGACGATCATCGATGACGAGATTCCTCGCCACAGTAAATAGCCACGCGCGCGCAGAATCGTCACTCTGCGCGAGGATCTCGGGATGCTTCCATGCTCGCAGCAGAGCCTCCTGAACCACATCCTGGGCAAAGGAGGAATCGTGGGTCATATGTGCGACAAAGCGGGTGAGCGCCGGGCCATGAACGTCATGAAGCGCCTGAAGAAGCTCGTCCTGCTTAGCCGACATGGGTACCTCCACTTGCGACAACGAGATACGAAGCCACTTGGTTCAACGTCGAGTTTATCGATCTGACTTGGTAATCGGCCTTAAGCGACCACGCTCACGGGCAATGGCCAGACTAACTCCAGGAGACGGGTCAAAGATCTGCAATTCGACATCCCGGCCCCGCATTCCCACAAAGACGTTCTTGGGGTCTAGCCGGCTGTAAAAGACCGAGTTCCCGTCTGCGTTGATAAAACCCGCGACATCAGGGTTCCCGCCGCCAGTCAATACGGCTTGGAAAGCATCTTTGACATCGTAGGTGGCAATCTGCGGACGCGAGGCGCGCGTTTGTTTGGGATCTATGCCCGGAGGCAGGATCGTCAGAACGGCCACGTTTGCCTCGACAGTGTCGAGAAGATACGTCGCGCCCTTCTCTGGTCCGGCCCAATAGACAACCAAATGATTGGAATCCACGGTTTCCTGCAATTGAACCTGCGTCATGGCCTTCAACCCATGCAAGCGCAGTCCATTCACTACATCGGCGGTTCGATAAGACTCGTAGATATTGGCCATTTGAATGGCCAATGCAGAAGCCAGCGCGATTACTGCGATGAAGCTAAATACTCTTTGAAGCCTGGTCCTTGCCATGATCATCTGCGATTCACTCTGGCTCAGTAGCACCAAGGTGGCGCATTGGCCAAAGATGTGAACTTGTCTGCTTTAATTTTAACGAACGTCAAGCCTTTGGTTCGAAAAAGTGGGCAAATGAACAAACTGCCATTCGACCTCGTTGTGTCACTGAAGGGCTCTCCCTAGGTGAGAAATCGAGGTGATTTGTGAAGGCATGCGTTTTCCCTCTGCAGGTATTCTTTGGCATCGTTCTGTGCATGGGAATGGCAATTCCCAACTTGATCCGCTAACGAAGACGAGGAGGCCACTTGGCCACATTGAACCTCCTACACGAGACCAAAGACGGGCTGCTTTTAAGCGATGACGAATCGCTGCTTGAGATCGAAAAAGTCTTCCAATGGATCTCGGTCGAAAGTTATTGGGCCAATGGACGCGAAAGACCTGTCCTGGAGAAGGCATTTAGAAACTCGTACTCCATCGGCGTTTACGAGGGCACCTCTCAGGTCGCCGTAGCCCGAATCGTCAGCGACACCGCAACCTTTGCTTGGCTGTGTGATGTCTTCGTCGATTCGAATTTCCGAGGACGAGGAATTGGAACCTGGCTCGCGAAGGCAAGCGTCGAATGGGCGGAGAAGAATGGAATCAAACGGATCATTCTTGCGACGCGCGATGCACACGACGTCTATGCGCGTGTCGGATTCGAAGCGCTAAAAAGCCCTGAACGTTGGATGGCCATCGATAATCGACCGCAAGCGGGTCACTGAACCACCCTGATCTTCGCGGCGTCCTGAAGTAATTGGCTCTGATCCTGCTTGGTCGGATAATTGACCACGACAATCTCCGGCGCCCCTGTGAGTCGCACGGTCATCGCATTTAGCGAACTGGTATCGAATTGGACGGTCATGCCTTTTTCAACAACTTCCATCTTGGTCTCAGCACCTGTCAATGCATGCACATGGGCTGCATAGACTTCTGGGGATTCAAATGTCTCGACGGTTAGTTTGGATTGTCCCGAATCCTGATTCCCTACGCCTTTGACAAGATAAGAAACAACCTCGACACCATCGACGCTCCGGCCTACGGTGTTTGTCATTCCGGATATCGGACCCAGCCAGTATGCATCGCCGTCATCTGCTTTCACCCGATCAATTAATTTATCGGCCGACATCCCGAAGCCACCGGAACGTTCAAGAAGCTGCTCAAAGGGATTGGACGATTCGGAAGAGGAAAAGAGTTGAAACCCAACGACAACAAGTACAACTGATATCAATGCATCTAGGCCCATAAACCAGAAGAAATGCGGGTGTGCGCGCTCGTAACGGGAGAGTATTTTGAATTCTTTTTTGAACTGCTTGAAAATCCAGCGGATCAAATTGATCAACTCAACCTCCGAACTCCACTGGCGCAGATTCGGATATTAACGCATTAACTACGGCGTAACGATGATTTCCTGGTACATGCCTGCCGAATAATGATTGGGAAGGTTGCAGAGCAACTCATAACGGCCGGGGGACAGATTCAGCGTTACCCATCCGCGCGATCCGGAAATGATTCCCTCGCCGCTGCCGGACCCGCAGTTGTTTGAAGCTTCACCCAGACTTCCAGTCTCGTCGACTTTCCCATCAGATCCGACGATTCGTGTCCCGACGGCTTGTCCTTCTGCCAACGGCAGAACGACCACTTCATGGGTTCGCATTCCCATATTCGTAACAAGAAGATTCACTTTGCCTTGTGGGACCGTCGATGGAAAGGCCGACAAGCCCATGCGACTTGCGCGACGCATCATCATGCCCATATCGAAGACTGCGACATTGATGGTGGATCCCGGCAAATTCGTCGGCGGTGTGCACGTATCTACGTATGCATAGTTACGCGGCTGCCCCATCATTCCGAATCCTGGATGACGCACCGATGTGAATGCCACGAGAAAGAGTCCAGAGAGTGCAACTACAAGCCCGATGCCGATTCCGCGTGATAGTGATCTGTTCATGACGACCCCCAATAAATGAAATTATGGCAAGGGCGCCTGAGAATTGAAGGGGTGGTTGCTCTTAAACGTAATGAAATTAGTCACCTAAAGGCTGAGAAGTACTTCGCAACGGCGCTGGATGGTGACCGATATCGCTTCACTGTTCTGTTCGGCGTCGATAACTAGATAGCGATCGGGATCGGCCCCTGCCAACTCCAGATACGTTGCTCGTACACGTTCATGAAATTCGAGCGGTTGGCTTTCCATTCGATCGAGTTCGCCCCGTCGTGAGAGCCCGATAGATGGCGAAACATCCAGCAATACCGTCAGGTCAGGAAGGAGTCCATCTGTTGCCCAC
This sequence comes from Candidatus Nanopelagicaceae bacterium, assembly GCA_036504835.1. Classification (GTDB taxonomy): domain Bacteria; phylum Actinomycetota; class Actinomycetes; order Nanopelagicales; family Nanopelagicaceae; genus QYPT01. The sequence continues at coordinate 1,887 of DASXUM010000083.1, read as the reverse complement.
GTAGCGACGCGCCTTACTTCCTCATTCTGCAGTTGGCGCCCGCCGATCTCATACGCGATAAGAGAATCGACGTAGCGGTCGCTGATGACTACTTCGCCTCGAGAAAGCGCGGGAGCTATTACCCTTGCCAAGTGTTCTGCCCTATCGGCGGCGAAGAGAAGTGCCTCCGTCTTGAGTGCGACTTCGGTGCTGCTCAGATCCAGAAGAATCTTCCGCAGATGCCAACCTAATTCAGTGCCACCGGGTTCGCGGGTAAGGAGTACGGGTAGCCCTTTCTCTTCTAACCACGCTTGCAGGATGCGCGTCTGAGTCGACTTGCCTGAACCTTCTCCGCCTTCAAAGGCGATGAATACCCCACCCATGATGAAAGCGTAGTCACGGAATGCTTGATCAGCGTATGCCGGTGTCGCAATTCACCGTGACATTCTGGGATTGCTTCGCCACGACGACAATCGCCACTTCGCCGCATCGAGGATAAAGCGATGCGTTTGTATGAGCCGAAACCTTTAAACCGTAGGAGCCAGGCGCGAGGGAGAGTCGGAACTCACCTGCAGCGTTTGTCGGAACTGGCTTGTAGGCGCTACCTGTCACAGTGCTCCAAACATCAATGGTCGTCTTGTACGGCTTGGGAGCGCAGGCGGGATCTGGAGGAGTGCGCTCGACTGGGCAGACTGGCCCGAGTAGAACCTGTCCACGAACGGTCCCGTTACCCGAGACTTGCTTGGTCGCATCTGGCGGAGTTGCTACAACCCTAAAGTGAATGAGGTAATTGGAGATGTTCTTAAACGCGCTCTTTGAGCCGATGTCAATGGTCCCGCTCTTTGCCTTATTTTTGGGCGCCAGTTCAAAATCAAAATAGTAGGACCAGCAGTTGGGCTTACCTTGCGCCCCGATGGCGTAGCCGTACTTGCCTCCATTAGAAACTGATGTGGCAGTCGCGCCACGTGACTTCATGGTCAGTTTGATATTTGGAAAATACTCTTTCGGCAAATTGATAAAGATTCTGGTGGTTTGTACGACTGTAAGAGTCGATCGATTTGGAATAGAGCCGCAGGCGATGAGTCGATCTTTTAGATCCGCATTAGTTCCCGTAGCCGCAGATGCGAAATACGCTGGTGAAAGAGCAAGCAGACTCGACACCAGCATCGAAGTAGCGAGTACGGTCCGTCTCATCATTTTTTCATTATGAGACTTGCGGATAGAACTATCAAGGCAGAGGGCAAATCCACAGAATTCTATAAATAAATGCGGAATCTCAAGTTCTCTCCCCCACCACGGGATGCGGGTTTCACAAATTTCTCGTGGAGAACGCCGCCATTCTTCTGAATTACCCGCTGGGAAAAGTAGTTGTCGAGGTTTGTAGTCAATTCAACGAATGGCATACCAAGAGCAACCGCTTCCGGCAAAATCTGCTTAAGCGCGTCGGATGCGTATCCCTTATTCCGTTTCCACGTGAAGACGTCATAACCGATATGACCTAGGCATTCCGGTGGTAGATCGGTGGAGCCGTCTTGCCACCGAAAGTTAATCCGTCCGCAAGCCTCTCCGTCCCACATGAAACGAGTGATGCTTGGGAGTCGAGGAACATACGTTCCATCCGGAAGTTTCACATCGCCACCCAGAGCTTGCCGGTCCTCTTGTTTGGCTAAAAAGAATTCTGGATTTGTCTCTATCTCATGGAGTTGATTCTCGGCTTCGTCCGGATAGGGCGCAGTTCCCGCCCCTAGTTCGCGAATCAGTGCGCGCCTGTAACTATCCAGGTGCTCCAGGGTCGGCCTAACCAGTTCCATAAGTAAATTTCACCACAGCGGAGGTAGTTCTCGACAGCAATTTAATGCCTTCAAGAAGCGAGTGGAGACTGGCATTCTTTCTCTTTACGGATAAGAA
>DASXUM010000082.1:0-17499 GCA_036504835.1 Candidatus Nanopelagicaceae bacterium | reverse complement strand
TCGACGATAACGAGCAACTGGCGCAGTTCCGGAAATTTGGAAGACGAACTGACCTCACAAGGAATCGTCTGCATCCAAGGCATCGATACTCGTGCGCTGACACGTCATCTGAGAGATCGCGGCGCCATGCGTGTTGGGATCTTTTCCGACCTGAATATGTCACGCGAAGAGATGGTCATCGAGGTTCGAAAGAGTCCATCTATGGCGGGCGCCCATCTCGTGGAGGATGTATCAACCGCGAAGCCATACGTTGTTCCTTCAATAGGCGAGAGGCGTTTCACGGTGGCGGCTCTTGATCTTGGGATTAAGCATTCAACCCCACGGCTTCTCTCCGAACGCGGCGTCGAAGTTCACGTCCTTCCGTACAACACAAGCTTTGCAGAGATCCAGGCTATGGCGCCGGATGGCGTATTTCTATCTAACGGCCCCGGAGATCCTGCAACCATGAACGAAGTTGTCGATCTGGTGAGATCATTGCTGACCGCCGAAGTTCCGATCTTTGGAATTTGTTTTGGTCATCAGATCTTGGGACGGGCATTGGGTTTCACAACGTACAAGCTCCAATTCGGCCACCGTGGAATCAATCAACCCGTTCTTGATAAGACGACCGGCAAAGTGGAGATCACTGCGCATAACCACGGCTTTGCACTTCAGGCCCCAACCGAAGATACGTTCTCGACTGTGTACGGACCAGGCGAGGTCAGTCACATCAGTCTCAACGACGGGGTTGTCGAAGGAATCCGCATGCTTGAAATTCCCGCCTTCAGTGTTCAATATCATCCAGAAGCAGCCGCAGGTCCGCATGACGCTGCCTATCTCTTCGACCGCTTCGTCGAAATGATGTCCACGAAACGAGTCGATGCCTGATGCCACTAGATACTTCCATTAAGAGCGTATTGGTGATCGGCAGCGGTCCGATTGTCATTGGTCAAGCATGCGAATTCGACTATTCAGGCACCCAAGCGTGTCGGGTTCTGCAAGCCGAAGGAATTCGAGTAGTACTCGTAAATTCAAACCCCGCCACAATCATGACTGACCCGGAATTTGCCGACGCTACCTATATCGAGCCAATCACCCCTGAGTATCTCGAGCGAATCATTGAAATCGAAAGGCCCGATGCCGTCCTAGCCACCCTCGGTGGACAAACCGCACTTAACGCGGCGATCGCCTTGCACGAACGCGGCACTCTCGCCAAGTTCGGTGTACGTCTCATTGGAGCCGACGTCGCTGCAATCCAGAGAGGTGAAAACCGGGAACTCTTCCGCGGGATCGTGGAGAAGGTAGGCGGGGAGTCGGCGCAGTCGATTATCTGCCACTCCCTTGAGGACTGCTTTGCCGCCGCCGAACTTCTTAACTATCCAGTCGTTGTCCGACCTTCTTTCACAATGGGTGGCCTTGGTTCCGGAATCGCATTCGATTCAGACCAACTTCAACAAATTGCTGGAGCAGGGTTGCGTCATAGCCCGACATCGGAGGTGCTGCTGGAAGAGTCCATTCTCGGATGGAAAGAATTCGAGTTGGAGGTCATGCGCGACAACAGCGACAATGTTGTGATTGTCTGTGGAATTGAGAATGTAGATCCCATGGGTGTACACACGGGCGATTCGATCACTGTGGCACCTGCGATGACACTGACAGATGTCGAATATCAAAGACTGCGGGACCTCTCTTTGAAGATTATTCGCGAAGTCGGTGTCGATACCGGAGGCTGCAATATTCAGTTCGCGGTCAATCCCGAAACCGGTCGGATCATTGTTATCGAGATGAACCCGCGCGTTTCTCGATCTAGCGCGTTGGCGTCAAAAGCAACTGGCTTCCCAATTGCCAAGATCGCAACCAAGTTGGCGATTGGCTATACCCTCAACGAGATCCAGAACGACATAACAAAGGTCACGCCTGCTTCCTTCGAGCCCACTCTGGATTACGTAGTGGTGAAGATGCCCCGTTTTGCATTTGAGAAATTCCCCGATGCTGACCCGCGATTGACAACGACAATGAAGAGCGTCGGGGAGGCGATGGCGATAGGTCGCTCATTTCCCGAAGCACTCCAGAAAGCCCTCCGTTCGTTGGAGCGAAAAGAGGCGCCTTTTACCTGGCCGACTGAGCGGACCGAAAGCGTCAAGTTGGCCCTGCTGGCATCAATGCAGATTCCAACTGAATATCGACTCAAGGAAGTTCAGCAGGCTCTCTGGCTGGGTGCGAGCGTTGAGGAAGTTTATGCGGCGACCAAGATTGACCGTTGGTATCTGAATCAGATCTGCATGATCAACGCTCATGCTCAGGAAATTGCTACCCCTGGAGAGTTGAGTGAGGACCTCCTCAAGTCAGCAAAGCAAATGGGATTCTCCGATGCCCAAATTGGCGCGCTGCGAGGGGTCACGGAAGAGGAAGTCCGCAGACAGCGGCACCATCTCAATATTCGCCCGGTCTACAAGACCGTCGATACTTGCGCTGCCGAATTTGAAGCCTTTACCCCGTATCACTACTCAAGCTATGAGGAAGAGACCGAGGTGCGACCGCGTACAAAGCCTGCCGTGATCATCTTGGGCAGTGGACCGAACCGGATCGGGCAAGGAATCGAATTCGACTATTCGTGCGTGCATGCTTCGTTTGAACTGCACAAACACGAATACGAAACAATCATGATCAACTGCAATCCCGAGACGGTTTCAACTGACTACGACACTAGCGATCGTCTGTACTTTGAACCCCTAACTCTCGAGGACGTTTTGGAAGTTGTGCATGCTGAGATGCAGGCGGGACCAGTAGTTGGTGTAATCACCCAATTGGGCGGACAGACCCCGCTTGGCTTGGCCGCAGCATTAAAAGCTGCTGGCGTGACAATCTTGGGAACCAGCCCTGAAGCGATTAACCTGGCAGAAGAACGGGGTGCATTCGGCCTCGTGCTTAAGGAGCAAGGGTTGACGGCACCTTCCTTCGGGATGGCCGCTTCGCATCAAGAGGCACTGGAAATTGCTCATCGAATTGGATACCCGGTTTTAGTTCGCCCGTCATTTGTTCTTGGTGGACGCGGAATGGAAATCGTTTATGACGATGCATCTCTTGGTGGATTCATTACACGTGCAACTGACATTACGCCCGATCATCCCGTACTAGTGGATCGCTTCCTAGATTCTGCAATTGAGATTGATGTTGACGCGCTCTATGACGGGCACGAACTCTTTCTTGGTGGCGTGATGGAGCACATCGAGGAGGCGGGCGTTCACTCAGGTGACAGTGCCTGTGTTATCCCTTCGATGACTTTGACTCCCGACCAGCACATCGAGATTCGAGAGGCCACAGAGAAGATTGCCCGTGGAGTTGGCGTGAGCGGTCTTATCAACATCCAATTTGCGATGGCTGAGAATGTTCTTTACGTTCTTGAAGCCAACCCCCGCGCATCTCGCACTGTCCCATTCGTAAGCAAGGCGACGGGGGTGCCGCTTGCTAAAGCAGCCGCTCGCATTGCCCTTGGCGCGACTATCGTCGATTTGCGCATAGAGGGCCTGCTTCCTGCGCAAGGAGACGGTCAAGCCAATGGAATTTCGGTCAAAGAGGCGGTCCTGCCATGGAATCGCTTCCGACGCACCGATGGCAGGGGAGTCGACGCGGTCCTTGGACCCGAGATGCGATCAACCGGCGAAGTTATGGGAATCGCTCCGACCTTCGGGGAGAGTTATTCCAAGTCGCAGATTGCCGCCTTCGGGCCTTTGCCGAAATCCGGTCAAGTGTTCATTTCTCTGGCTGACAAGGACAAAGCAGCAGGGGTAGAACCGGCCCGTGCTCTAATCGAGATGGGCTTCGGGTTGATTGCCACAGTTGGCACTGCCAAGTTTCTCGCCGAACGCGGCGTCAAGACTGCAACGGTCCGAAAGAATTCCGAGGGCCCTGGTTTATTCGGGGAGAGAACAGCAGTGGATCTCATCGCTACTGGAGGCATAGACCTGGTTATCAACACCCCAGTGGGTCGAGGTACTCGTCAAGACGGTTGGTTGATCCGTACGGCCGCCGTCCAACGCTCGATCCCTTGCATCACGACGACCGCGGGATTTAATGCCGCTGTCTCGGGCATTGAATTCCTGCAGAAAGAGGAACTCAGCGTGCGACCGCTGCAGGAGTGGTTGGCACAAAGATGAGCGCGATTAACCGGTATGCCAAACAGATAAGTGCGACCGTAGTGAGTAATAAGAGGATCGGTCAGTATCACCAAATCCTCCTCAACATTGGCGAACTCGTTCACAGCTGTCGGCCGGGCAACTTTGTTGCGATCTCCGTAGGAGGCGAGAACTCTGGACTCATCTTGCGGAGGGCCTTCGCCATATCGCGGGTATCCCATCGCAGTGACAAGGGCGATGGCACCATGGAACTGATCGTCGCTCCGCATGGCGCCGGAAGCAAATGGCTTTGCGCACAAGTTGAAGGTACGACCCTAGATGTCGTCACTCCGCTCGGGACCGCATTCGGAATCCCTACTGAACCGGCGCAGGCACTTCTCATCGGCGGCGGTTATGGATCTGCACCATTATTTGGGCTAGCCGAAGTCTTGAAATCTCGTGGATGCGAGGTGACCATGATTCTTGGTGCGAGTACCGCAGCCAAGATCTATGCACCCATCGAAGGCAAACGATCTGTCAATTCTCTGAAGATCTATACGGAAGATGGAAGTGCCGGAACTCTAGGTAAGGTAACTGATCCGATTCCCGGTCTCATTCAAGAGGGAGTTGTGGACGTGATTTACTCGTGTGGCCCAATGCCCATGCTTGCCGCGATCTCTCAGATCGCAGATGAATTCGACATCGTTCATCAATGTGCCGTCGAAGAATCCATGGCTTGCGGAATCGGCGTCTGCATGACTTGTGTGCTTCCAGTTGAGAACGCCGCTGGAGATGTTGTGATGCTGCGTTCGTGCATCGACGGTCCCGTCATGGACGGCTCCACTGTCCAATGGGATCTAGTTGGAAAGGTGGTGAAATAGTCGATGACTGAATTTGACTTCTCCACCACGTTGGGCCCTGCCTGGTTCCCGACGCCGCTTTTCACTGCAAGTGGATGCGCGAGTTCTGGCAAAGAACTATCCCAATTCTTTCCGCTCCGAGATATCGGAGCCATCGTTACGAAATCAATTATGCTCAAGGCCAGACCAGGCCGCCCAACCCCGCGGATGGCAGAGACTCCCAGCGGAATGCTCAATTCGATTGGCCTACAGGGCCCTGGTATCGATGCTTTCTTAGCCAACGATGTTCCTTGGCTATTGCAGCACAATGCGCGCGTCATTGTTTCGATTGCTGGTGAGAATGTAGATGAGTACGCAGTTCTCGCCAGAAAGTTACGCTCAGCCGGAAACATCTCTGCAGTTGAAGTAAATATCTCTTGCCCAAACGTCGAAAACCGAGGTCTCGTTTTCGCCTGCGATCCGAATGCGTCACGTGCCGTTGTGGATGGCGTCCGTAGAGTATTGGGTGGAGATATTCCAATCCTGGTCAAGCTTTCACCCGATGTAACCGATATTGTCGAGATCGCTCGTGGCGTGATTGATGCTGGCGCGGACGGACTCTCGCTGATAAACACCATCCTCGGAATGGTCATCAACGTCGACACCATGCGTCCGCACCTGGCGGGCAAGACCGGGGGCTTGTCGGGACCGGCTATCCGCCCGGTCGCCGTTCGCGCGATCTACCAAGTCCACCAAGCCTTTCCCAAGATTCCAATTTTGGGCATGGGTGGTGTTCGTTCGGGCCGCGACGCCCTTGAATTGGTTCTTGCCGGCGCCAGTGGAGTTAGCGTGGGTACTGCAACGTTCTCCAATCCAAGTGCTGTCATGAATGTACAAAATGAATTGCGCGAATTGCTCGTAAGGAAAGGCTTCAACTCTCTTAAAGACGCTGTGGGATTTGCCCACCGTGAATAGCAGATAAGGACGGACCCCAATGAATGCACCCATATTCCTAGCCATTGATACACCAGATATAGATGTGGCAAAGAGTTGGGTAATGGCTACGCAGAATCATGTTGCGGGGTTCAAATTGGGGTTGGAATTCTTTTCCGCTTGCGGTATCGACGGGGTCAGGCAGATCAAGGAGATCACCGGCGCCGATATTTTCCTTGACGTGAAATTGCACGACATTCCAAACACTGTTGCCGGAGCAACTCAGCAGATTAGACAGGTGGGACCGCGGTTCCTGACTGTCCACGCCTCTGGTGGGAGGGCCATGGTGGCGGCGGCCGTCGCCGCCGCACCTGAAATCGAAATTGCGGCCGTTACCGTTCTCACTTCTCTGGCAAGTCAGGATCTTCGTGAAATCGGGTATGAATCAAATCCACTTGATACTGCCGTGAGATTGGCGAGCCTTGCCGCCTCCGCAGGAGCTCGTGCGATCGTTTGTTCGCCATTGGAAATAACGGCGATCCGAGCCGAAATCGGGCCTGACATATCGATCATCACACCCGGAGTGAGGCCGGCCGCTGAAAGAACTGCTGATGATCAGCAAAGGACAATGGACCCAAGAGGCGCCCTCGATGCGGGAGCGACTTATCTTGTGATTGGACGTCCCATCACAAGCGCATGGTCTGACGGATTTGATGCGCTATCGGAACGAGCGGCCTTGATCGCCTCTCAACTTAAGTAATAGTCCGCAGACAGGTAGATTGTCGCCATGCCAGTGCCTCCCGCGCTAACGCCGGAACAACGTGCAGATGCCTTGATAAAGGCTGCCCATTCCAGGCGAGCTAGGGCCGAGATAAAAGCACAGGTCAAAGCCGGCACTATGGGGATTTCCGATGTGTTGATTGCGGCGAAATCCGATCCAGCCGTTGCCAAGATGCGTGTGAGCGAGTTATTGGAGGCACTTCCCGGGGTTGGAAAAATACGCGCCGCGGCCATCATGGAGAGATTGGCGATTTCCAAGCCGCGCCGTATTCAAGGGCTGGGGATTCATCAGAGAGCAGAGCTTATTTCCGAGTTCAAGCCTGTGGGACATCGCGGCCGCCTGCTTGTACTTTCTGGGCCAGGGGGAGTTGGCAAGAGCACCGTGGCTACGCGATTGCGCGAAGCCAACAGCAATTTCTGGGTCAGCATTTCGGCTACCACCCGTCATCCACGCGCCAACGAGATCAATGGCGTCGATTATTTCTTTCTCACGGAAGAGGAATTTGACGCGAAAATCCACCGAGATGAATTCTTGGAATGGGCCCAATTTGCCGGTGCCAAGTACGGCACTCCTCGTGAGGGCGTTGAGAATGCGATAGCAGCAGGCAAGAACGTCCTCCTGGAAATTGAAATTGATGGAGCCCGTCAGGTGCGCTCTCACAGCAAGGAGGCAATCCTCGTCTTCCTAGAGCCGCCTAGTTGGGAGGAACTCGTCTCGCGCTTGGAGGGGCGTGGCTCAGACTCGCCTGAAAGGCGCTCTCACAGGCTCGAACTGGCTGCCAGCGAACTTGCCGCCGCGAAGGAATTTGACGTCGTGATCGTGAATGACCACGTCGAGAAGGTGGTCGAGGCACTGGTAGCCTTAGCCTCTTGATCCTGCCGAATTGGATTGATCTGGACTTACTTCTTAAGGGGCATTAATGGACGGTATTACCAATCCACCGATTGACGAACTTCTGGACAAGAGCGGCTCCAAGTACAGCCTCGTCCTCTATGCGGCAAAGCGCGCCCGTCAAATCAATGCTTATTACTCGCAGTTGGGCGAGGGCCTGTTGGAGTACGTAGGTCCACTTGTCGAGACACACGTTCATGAGAAGCCATTGTCGATTGCACTTCGCGAGATCAACGAAGGCTTGCTGACGATCGAGAACCTCGAACCAACCGCTTCTTAACTCTTCGATAGAGCGCACATGTCATCGTCAGGCCGAGAAGTAGTTCTCGGAATTGGCGGTGGCATTGCTGCTTACAAGGCCTGCGACCTCCTCCGTCGCCTCATGGAACTCGGATTCCTCGTTACTGTGGTTCCGACACCCGCCTCGCTGAATTTCGTGGGCAGTACAACCTGGGAAGCCCTTTCGGGTCGACCGGTGAGGAGCGAAGTCTGGCAAGACGTCGCCTCGGTCCCGCATATTGATCTTGCTAATCGGGCCGACTTTGTGATCATTGGTCCTGCAACCGCGGATCTCATTGCACGTATTGCGCACGGTCGCGCCGATGACCTTCTTACAAATATCCTGCTTGCAAGTGGAGCGCCGACTTTGATTGTTCCGGCCATGCACCCGCAGATGTGGCTCAATCCGTCTACCGTCGCAAATGTGGAGATCCTGCGCGAACGAGGGTACGTGGTCATGGAACCAGAAGTTGGCCGTCTGACGGGATCGGACATTGGCCAAGGAAGGTTTCCGGAGACCACGAAGATTCTCGAGCAATTTCAGGAGATGGTGGGTTGGAATGCCGATCTACTGGGGCGAAGGATTCTGGTTACGGCCGGTGGGACTCGTGAGCCGATTGACCCGGTCCGCTTCATTGGCAACCGCTCGTCGGGCAAACAGGGCTATGCCGTAGCACTGGCGGCTGCCACCAGAGGGGCCATCGTTGAGTTGATCGCTGCCAACTGCGATTTGCCCGATATCGAAGGGGTGGAAATCACCCATGTTGAAACAACCGCAGATATGTCACATGCTCTGGAGGTTAGGTTTTCTGATTGCGATGCTTTGATCATGTGCGCCGCGGTTGCAGATGCAAAACCGGCGCGACTAAGCAGCGAAAAGATCAAGAAACACGAACTGGAAAGCATTCAACTAGAACCGAACCCGGACCTCCTCGCCGAGCTTTCAAGGAAGAAGAGGCCCTCTCAAGTTCTCGTCGGTTTCGCAGCCGAGACCCAATTCCACCTCGCTAATGCATCAAAGAAACTTGTCGAGAAGAATTTGGACGTCCTTTACGTCAATGACGTCTCGGGTGGCGCGATCTTTGGTAGCGACAGCACGCGGGGCACCATAATTACGCGAGATGGGGGCGAAATCGTCGTTTCCGAGGCTACCAAGGACACGCTCGCCAACGTGTTACTTGATCAGGTCAATTTTCGGTTAAGTTTGCCCAATGTCTAAGCGCCTATTTACTTCCGAATCCGTCACCGAAGGTCATCCTGACAAGATCGCAGATCAAATCTCAGATGCCATTCTTGATTCACTACTTAGCCAAGATTCCAAGAGTCGGGTTGCGGTCGAAACGCTCATTACTACGGGCCAGGTTCACGTTGCCGGTGAGGTCACCACGGACGGCTATGCAGATGTCATGGGCATCGTCCGCGACACCGTCTTAGGAATCGGCTACGACTCATCTGAAAAAGGTTTCGATGGCAATACGTGCGGAGTCTCAATCTCAATTGGTCAGCAATCGCAAGACATTGCCCAAGGTGTCGATGACGCATACGAAAATCGAATTTCATCCTCAGTTGATCCACTTGACCTGCAAGGCGCTGGCGATCAAGGTTTGATGTTTGGGTATGCGTGTGATGACACCAAGGAATTCATGCCCTTGCCTATTTCACTGGCCCACAAACTTGCTCAACGTCTATCTCAGGTCCGAAAGAGCGGTGATCTGTCCTTCCTCCGTCCTGACGGCAAGACTCAGGTAACCATCGAATATGACGGCGATCGCGCGGTGGCCTTGAATACGGTTGTGATCTCGAGTCAGCATTCCCCGGATATTGATGTGGCAAGGAAATTGACGCCCGACATCATCTCCCAGGTGATTGATCCAGTTCTGGAAGAAGTAGGTTTGCTCCGTAATGATTTACGCGTTCTCATCAACCCCACCGGTCGATTCGTAATTGGCGGACCGATGGGAGATGCGGGATTGACGGGACGCAAGATCATCGTTGACACCTACGGCGGCATGGCTCGCCACGGCGGCGGTGCATTTAGCGGTAAGGATCCATCGAAGGTAGATCGCTCGGGTGCTTATGCAATGCGGTGGGTGGCCAAGAATGTTGTGGCAGCCGGACTCGCACGGCGTTGCGAGGTTCAGGTCGCATATGCAATCGGGACGGCGCAACCAGTTGGACTTTTTGTCGAGACCTTCGGCACTGAGACTGTGCCAGTCGAGAAGATTCAAGATGCGGTGCACGATACTTTTGATCTGCGACCTGCCGCGATTATCCGTGATTTGGACTTGCTCCGCCCGATTTACGCTCTCACAAGTGCCTACGGTCATTTTGGTCGAGAACTTCCGGAGTTCACGTGGGAAGCGACCAATCGCGTGGATGCTCTCCGCGCGGCGATTAAGTAACAGGCTTCGGTGGTCACACCAAGACCATTAAAACTCAAGGCTCAAATAGGTAGCCTCGGAAAGAAGAATGTCGCAGCGGTTTCGCCGGTGGCGCGGGTTTGGGTGGACACAGGCGTCTTTCACCTGGATACCCCCTTTGATTACTGGGTGCCCGAGGACCTAGCCAAATCGGTTCGTGTTGGAAGCCGAGTTCAAATCGAATTTGGAAGTTCACCGCAAGAGGGAATCGTGCTCGAGCGAGTTGAGTCTTCGGCGACCACGGGGAACTTAAAGCAGATCTTAAAGGTTCTTTCACCGAACCCGGTTGCGACTCCGCAATCTCTCGAACTTTTTCGCCTTGTAGCCAGGCGTTGGGCGGGTGCGCCATATGACGTAATTAGAAGTGCAATTCCGCCTCGCGTCGCATCGGTCGACAAGGAGTTACTCACGCCGCCAGAGAAGCTGCAGTTATTGTCACCTGCTCCCGAGGTCCACGCAAAGGTATTCTCACAGAAGAAGATACGTTCCTTTTGGGCACTTCCACCCGGGATTCCGCGAGCCAAGCTAATCGCCGAACTTGCTGTCACACGCTCTTCTCATGGACAGGTGCTTGTAATCGCTCCCGATGAGAGGGAACTGAATGCAATAGAGGAAGAACTAACCGCTTTCTTCTCCGAGGAAAGCATGGCCAGACTTGATGGAAATCTCACAAGAGGCCAGCGCTACCGGAATTTTCTGCGCGTTGTCAGAGGAGAAGTAGACATAGTTTTGGGATTGCGGGGAGCGGTGTTCGCGCCTCTAAGAGATGACGTCACGATTATCGTTGCTGGTGAGTCCTCTGAAACTCTGCATGAACCACGCGCTCCTGGATGGAATGCTCGCGACGTTGCACTAATGCGATCGAGCGAGATGGGTGCGAACATTGTGCTTACAGGTTACTCGCCCTCTCTCGAGGTTGCCCGGCTCATAGAGTCTCGTTGGCTCGGGCATATATCGTCAAAGAGTCGCCAAGTTGTTCACGCCTTCCCACAGACAATGGGCGAACTCATTCCCAGTGGGGCATTTCCCTATATAAGAAAAGCAATCAAGGCGGGTCCTGTCCTTTTCTTGGTCCCAAGAAAAGGTTACGGAAACTCCGTCTTGTGCAATAGGTGTCGAAACGTGGCGCTTTGCACGTGCGGGGGTCGTTTGGAATTGATCGGTGCAGGGGAGAGTCCTCGTTGTGTGTTATGTCGTACCTCTTATGAAGATTGGAAGTGTCGATGGTGCCAGAGCGGCGAGATCTATCTTGCATCTCGTGGCATCGATCGGTTTACCGAGGAGATAGGGCGTGCTTTTCCAAATGTCGCGATCGTTAACTCATCCGGCGAGCACATTATCGACGCAGCTCCTTCAACACCTTGTCTTGTTGTCTCCACGCCGGGCGCTCAACCGAGGAACTACGGTGGTTATGCGGCGGTTGCCCTTCTGGAGGGCCTTCGCTTCTTTGGTCATAGTGAGTTGAGGTCAACGGAGAGTTCTCGCGAGATGTTCTTCCAGTCAGCCGCGATGGTTAAGTTAGCGAGTCCAATTATCGTTGCCATCGACCCTTCACATCCCATTGTTGCGGCGTTGACTCGTTGGGATTCCACTCCTTTAGTTCGCAAAGAACTCAGAGAACGAGAAGAAATGAATTTTCCGCCCTACTACCGGTTTATTTGCTTGGATCTGGAGTCGGCGGAGGCTACGAAGTTGCGCGCGGGAATTCTTCAGGCGCAGACGGACGGGCGGATCGATTCAGCGGTGAAAATCACTGGCCCGCATGAGAAATCCAGCTCAATTTCGCGAATCATTCTCTCGGCCCCGGTCGCCAAAGCGGTATCAGTCATCGATTTCGTTCATGAACTCCAGCGACGTCGGTCCATTTCTCGCAAGGCCATGTTTACGATAAGAGTCGATCCTTACTCACTGACCTAGTTGCTAGACTTCCCGCATGCCCATCCAGCCCATCCGCCTTTTTGGAGACCCCGTTCTTGTCACCCCTTCCGTACCGGTCGTGGATTTTGACAAGGAACTTCGGACTCTAGTTGCTGATCTCACTGAAACGATGATTGATGCACCTGGCGCCGGCTTGGCCGCACCGCAGATCGGCGTTCCACTTCGTGTCTTCGTCTGGGATATAGATGAAACGTTAGGTCATCTCATTAACCCCAGTCTTGATTTAAGTGAAGATCTTCAGGAAGGCGAGGAAGGCTGTCTTTCTTTCCCCGAGTTGCGCTACAACACGCCGCGCGCTTTTCGGGTGGTTGCTAAAGGTTGGAATATGTACGGCGAACCTGTGAGCGTTGAGGGAAGCGAGCTATTGGCCAGGGCTCTCCAACACGAGACGGATCATTTGGATGGGATCCTTTTTATCGACCGCCTTTCCAAAGAAGACCGAAAGAGCGCAATGAAAGAGATAAGGGAATCGGAGTGGTTCGGTCTAGCCAATGACGCTGGACTCAATCCACTTATAAAAGTCTCGCCGCATTACACCTTCGGCAAAGGCCTTTAATGCGGATAGGCGTGGCAGCGACGCCGAGCGTAGCGATCCCGACCCTAGATTGGCTGAGTGCATCCGAGCATGATCTCTCTCTTGTAATCACTCGGCCGGATCGGCCGGCCGGTAGAGGGCGCTCACTCAAGGAATCATCAGTGGGGCAATGGGCGACCACCCACCACATTGAATGCGTCAAACCTGTGGCATCAGAGGATCTCTTTGATTCACTTGCTTTCCTTGACCTTGTTGTGACGATCGGATACGGAGTCATACTTCCTGTCGAGATACTTTCCATACCGCGGTTTGGATTCATCAACCTCCACTTCTCTCTTCTCCCAGCATGGCGCGGTGCGGCGCCCGTGCAGAGGGCACTTCTAAACGGCGACCAGGAGTTAGGTGTGACTGTTTTCGCCCTTGATGCAGGGATGGACACTGGTCCGATCTATGTTCAACGGAAAATATCCGTCGACCCGTATGCCAATGCAGGGGAAGTCCTCGAGGCGATGGCGTTAGTTGGCCCAGATGCAATTGCCGAGACTGTCCATCTCATAGAAACTGGGGCTGCGCCAATTCCGCAGAATTCTGTTGGTGCAAGTTATGCGCCGAAGATTTCGAAAGAAGATGCCCGAATTCTTTGGAACAAGGGCGCCGTGGAAGTCGATCGACAAATTCGCGCGTTCACTCCTGAACCAGGGGCATGGACCATTTTTCGAAATGCGGCTATGAGGGTCGATAGGGCCCATCTTTTTTCGGCGGATGCCATATCAGAACCTGGGACCATAGTGATTCACAATGGGGTCCTGCTCGTCTCATGTGGCAACGGAGGCGTCCTTGTGATTGAAGAAGTCACCCCTGCCGGAAAGAAGACAATGTCGGCTAAGAGTTGGATTAATGGAGCACGGATTGTCGATGGTGAGAAATTTGTCTAGTTCGCAAAGCACTTTTCGCAAGCCCCGCCCAGATGCGGCACGCCTGCTTGCCTTCGAGGTGCTGACGCACGTCAACCGGCACGAGGCATATGCCAACCTCATCCTTCCCAGCTCATTGGGAGAGAGTTCCCTCGAACCGCGCGACAAAGGTTTCGTCACGGAATTGGTATATGGCACTCTCAGAATGCAAGGACGACACGACTGGATTCTTTCGCAGGTTAGTCAAAGGCCGTGGGAGAGCGTGGACCCCGGAATTATTGATGTGGCACGCCTTGGAGTCCATCAACTCTATGAAATGCGAGTGCCAACTCACGCGGCGGTATCTGCCACGGTGGAATTGGCGCGCAAGGTGTTGGGAGAATCGAAGGCGACCTATATCAATGCACTCCTGCGCAAGATAAGCGTTCGCGAATTGAGTGACTGGTTGGCCATCATTGATGCCATTGCGGATCCGACAGAGCGACTTGCCATCAAGTATTCACATCCCGAATGGATCGTCTCTGCATATTTTGATCTGCTCAAGGATGAGTCAGAGGTCGTAAAAGCGCTGGCCGCCAATAATGTGCCGGCGGCGCCCACACTCGTATCGTGGCCAGGTCGATCCTCGCAAGAGGACTTGGTGGCCCTAGGAGGAACCCCGACTGAGTATTCACCGTTTGGCGCAACGTCAGTGGGAATACCTTCTGAGATTGATTTAGTTCGGAAACGACGCGCTGGAATCCAAGACGAAGGTTCACAAATTGTCGCCTACGTTTTCTCACAAGCCGCTATGGAAAAGGAGAGTTGGCTCGATTTATGTGCGGGGCCGGGCGGTAAGGCCGCCTTGATTTCGAGCATCGCCGTGCAGAACGGAAAAGAATTCGTGGCAAATGAAATATCTCCGGCAAGGGCTCGTTTAGTTGAGCAGGTAATCGCGGGTGGAGAAGTCTGGGTTGGAGACGGAAGAACTCTCTCGGAGAAAGGAAAGGTCTTTGGCGCCGTAATAGCCGACGTACCTTGCACTGGAATCGGGGCATTACGACGTCGGCCGGAAGTGCGCTGGCGACGTAAGCCGTCTGACCTTTCGGGTTTGACGAAATTGCAAGGTGAGCTCCTCGATAGTGCGATTTCGTTGATCCCGATCGGAGGCATTGTTGGATATGCGACCTGTTCTCCGCATTTGGCAGAGACCAAAGTACAAGTGAGCGCGGCGCTAAAGAGGCATTCGAATATTCGGCAGGTTTCTGTAGAGCCATATTTGCCGTCAAATTTGCAGGATGCAGTTGTCAACGGCTCTATGCAACTTTGGACGCATCGACACGGCACAGACGCAATGTTCCTCGCGCTTTTCGAGCGTATTTCGTAAGGTCAGGTAGCATTCGGCCATGTCACGAGAAGTGCGAATTACCCCAAGTATCTTGAACGCGAATTTTGACGATTTATCGGGGGAGATCAGACGTATTGCGGCGGTATCTGATCTTGTTCATCTGGACATTATGGATAACCAATTTGTTCCAAATTTCACCTTCGACTTTGAGGCGGCTAGCAAGATCGTGAAAGAAAGCGTTCTGCCAGTTGATGCGCATTTGATGGTTTTGGATGCGGACAGAATTGCGCCCGAATACGCGCAGATGGGATGCGCTAGCGTCACACTTCACGTAGAAGCGACTCTTGATATTGCCCAAACGCTTAAGAACATCAGAAAGGAAGGGGCGCGATCGGGTTTGGCGGTTAAACCCAATACTGATATTTCGGATTATGCAGATTTTGCGGATCTGGCGGATATGTTTCTGATCATGACGGTTGAACCGGGATTCGGTGGGCAACGCTTCATGTTTGAGATGGTCGAGAAAATACAACGAGCAAGAAAGTTAATCGGATCTCGTCCCATCTGGCTGCAGGTCGACGGAGGCATTTCCGAGGAGACCATCGAGATTGCCGCTGCCGCAGGTGCGGATACCTTTGTTGCCGGTAGCGCAGTATTTCGAGCCGAGGATCCCGCTTCCATGGTCGCTAAATTGCGCGATTTGGCGCGGTCTGTGCCAGAATAGTCCCACGTTGTTCCGGGGGTCGGTGTAAATCCGAACCGGCGGTGAAAGTCCGCGACCCGGCCACATCCAGTGGCCGGTTGACTTGGCGAAACTCCAAGACCGACAGTCAAAGTCTGGATAAAGGGATACGTGCGAGTCACCGCTTTCGAGGCGGTGTTTAGTTTGCGTTCTTGAAATGCCCCCGGCTGTTTACAAGGGGGCATTGCTGTGAACGATCAGTTCTATATGGCTCGTGCCATAGAACTCTCCCGGCATGGCCTAGGACGAACATTTCCCAACCCTGTTGTAGGTGCCGTAGTGGTGTCCCCTGAAGGCCTCATTATCGGTGAAGGATTCCATTCAGGTGGTGATCATGCAGAAGTAGTGGCCCTTTCACATTGCGCCGAACAGGGAAATGTGAGCACGGGAGCGACGATTTTTGTGACGCTTGAGCCTTGCAACCACACAGGCAAAAGGCCTCCCTGCACGCAAGCAATCATCGATTCGGGTATTTCCCGGGTTGTCTTTGCCGTGCGCGATCCAAACCCCGTTGCAATGGGCGGGTCCGAGATGCTGCGATCGCGCGGAATTGCCGTCACCGAACACGTGCTCGCGGACGAATCGGCCTACGTTAACCGCGCCTGGCTCCACAAAATCGTCAAGGCACGTCCTTACTTCACCTGGAAGATCGCCTCGACATTCGACGGCTTTACCGCCGCTGTCGATGGGACATCGAAGTGGATTACATCGGAGGAGTCACGCTCGCTTGTTCAAAGAATGCGGGCAGAATCTGATGCAATTGTGATCGGGACCGGAACCGCGCTTGCCGATAATCCATCGTTAATTCCGAAAAGCGATTTGCGCAGACCATTACGTATCGTGATGGGCGAACGGAAGATTCCGACTGATGCGCGCATCAACGGGGACGAAGCAGAGACTCTTTACATTCGGTCACGCGATGTGGGGGAGTTAATTCGAACAACCACCGAGCGGGGTATTAACGCTGTTCTCCTGGAAGCCGGTCCCACGTTGGGGAGCGCACTTCTCATCGAAGGCCTGATCGACGAGATCCACTGGTTTCAAGCCCCAAGGCTCTTGGGAAATGGTCAGAAGGCGATTGGAGATATCCATGTCCAAACACTTTCACAAGGTCTCGGATTTCGCATTGTGGAAAACAGATTGATCGGTCCTGATCTACTCACAGTTCTCATACCAAAAGTGGAGGCACACAAATAATGTTCACAGGTCTTGTGCAAGGCATCGGTACAGTCACAAATCTCGCCGAACACGAGAGCTCCATTGAAGTCGAGCTTGAAATCGGCACTCTCATAAAAGAGGTGACTGTCGGCGACTCGATAAGTGTTAACGGAACTTGTCTGACTGTAACGAAGTTAGATTCGGATCGAGTCTCTCTCGACGTCATGAAACAGACGTTGAAGCTCACAAATTTGCATCACCTCAGAGTTGGGGATCCTGCCAACCTTGAACTTGCTGTTCTTCCGACACAACGGCTCGGGGGCCATTTAGTCCAAGGTCATGTAGACGGTATCGGGTCAGTGATCGAACGAGAGCCAGGAGATCGATGGGAGCGTTTTCTTCTCTCGATTCCCGCAGAATTGATGAAGTATGTGGTGGCACAAGGCTCAATTACCGTAAATGGCGTTTCCTTAACGGTTGGAAGCATTGATGACGAGAATTCTCATGTCGAGCTTTGGATAATCCCAGAGACCTCGCTCAAGACCACCTTCGGAACATTGAAAGTGGGAGACCAGGTGAACATCGAAGTCGACGTGTTGGGCAAATATGTCGAACGTTTACTATCAAAAGGGGCACAGTCATGATGAA
>DASXUM010000081.1:0-11643 GCA_036504835.1 Candidatus Nanopelagicaceae bacterium | reverse complement strand
GGGTCGAGTATCCAGGGATTTGCCATACATAAACCGCAGGCGTTTCGTGGGATGGATTTCATGGACTTGCTTGTTGTAGACCCTTCATTTCGTCGAAAGGGAATTGCCACGCTCCTCCTCGTGCATTTCGTAGAGAATTCGAATACCCCCCAAAGTTGGACATCAACCAACCGAAGCAACGGCCCAATGATTTCTTTATTAAGAAAACTCAACTGGTGTGAATCCGACCACATTGAAGAGTTGGACCCAGGCGATCCGGACCTGTTCTTCTTCACCAATTAGGGCTTGCCCTCAGTAATTCCTTGCGCTTCCCTCCCCTCTGAGTATTTTGAAATTAGCCCAACTTGAGTTGAGGTACTCAAAATGCAATCCAAATCTCGCTTAACCGCCGCTTTTATCGCTGCATTGATCATCTCTAGCCTGCAGTTCCCATCAAGTGCACAAATGCCTGAGTCTCTTTCTATGGCAAGCGGGATGACCAAAACTCAACTAACCGCCCTCGGAAAATCATTCGACCAGTCGATGACTAAAGCGATGGATGTCGGAAAGTCGACCACCGTCACTACCAACACAAGCGTCACCGTGACTCTTTCGGCTGATAACAGATACAAATGTGCCAAAGGCGGATACATCGACTCAACGATGACTCTTCGCACAGTCGTCATCAAAGCGACAGGAAATGCCACGATTGCCGGTTCAGGCCGTCAGATAATCACGAATTGGAAATGCCTCACCGGGTGGAACGTAAACAGCAACCCGTACATCAATTACAAGATCACGGGGACTGTCATAAAGGGCGTCACCAAGATGGCCGGTACAACCACGGGTTCTTGGAAGTCCACGGGTGCGGGCAGCGCTAAGCAGAGCTGTCAGGTGAAAGGATCTACTACCTACGCGGCCGATGGAAAAACTGGACTCGTTGCGTACTCGATTACGTGCGTGCCGGGCGGAACGACGACCATTAAGGAACGCTTCTAATCCTGATTCTTGCGAAATGGGAAACAAGAACCTCTGGCTCGACTAGTGCTCGTATAGATCCGAGAGAATTATCTTTCCCATATTTCTTAAAGCGTTCATTGCATACTCAGCCTTAGCCGGATCCGGATTCTCAAGATGGTCTCTCATCTGCCGTGGGGAGACCTGCCAACTCAATCCCCACTTATCTTTGCACCAGCCACACCTCCCAGGAGTCCCTTCCTTTGTGATCGCATTCCAGAGACGATCCGTCTCCTCTTGCCCATCGCAGGAAAGCGATAACGAAATCGAATCGTTGAACTCTGGCCCGCCCGGCCAATTCATTCCGATAAAAGCGTGACCGAAGATTGAGAAATCAGCGGTGAACAAAGGCCCATCCGGCTCTGGTCGATTGACGCCATGGATGACGACGTCGCCGAAGGTATCCTTGTAAAAAGCAAGAGCTTCATCCAACTGTCCGCTAAACCAAAGGAAAGTGCGTAATTCAGTAGCGTTTATCATCCCAGAAGAGTAGGACGACTCGACTGGAAATTGAATAGTTGGACATTCACTATTTTGGGTTCGTAGGACGCTTTCTAATCGTGATCTTCATCGGGTCGCCCTCGCTGCCCAGTTGGACACCTTGCTGATTCTGTTCTTCTTGAATCTCGTGAGCCTGCTTGGCTTGCGGGTGAAATAGCTCGTTGGCACCCGCCAGCGCCGCGCCAAGAGCGCTGCGGTGCTTAGGGTCGATGTTCCAGATGCTGCGCTTCTTCATCTCATGCCCTAGCGATTAGGTAAGAAGTACTTTCCGTATTTGAAGAGGATGGCAAGTACGAGGACCGAATATACGGCCGTAACAACCACGTAGTCCCATCCCCTGTGAAGGAAATTGGCAACCTTCTCGTATCGCTCGGGAGACATATTGAAGGTGTTCTCGTACAGATTGACTCGCAGCATTGTCGAGAAAACGGTCACTGTCGAAATGGTGACTACCAAGCACCATGGACAGAATGCCTTGATGACGAAGAAAGATTGAGAAAGCAACCAAAGTGCGAAGCTAAGACCGATGAAGTAAACGGCGAGTGCGGTTTTCAAGAACCACTTGGGGAACTTTGTCCTCCCGAGTCCGGCCATGGCAAGAGTGATGACAACTGGTTCGCAGATGAGTCCGATAAAAGCATTCGGGAATCCGAGAAGATTGGACTGCCAAGAAAGGGCGACTTTGCCACAAGAGACGACCGCATTGATGTCGCAGAAGAGTTTCGAACCCGCATTCTTGGCCAGCGTGATCGAATCGACCGAAAGAACTAATGAGGCAGCAAGGCTCAATATCGAAGAGACCAACATCGTGATGTAGGTCTTTCGGTAACTAACTGGCTCTTTGACGATCAGGTCAGCAGACATTCAGCGGCGCCCTTCGAGTGCGAAGCGAACAATATGGCAGGGTGGGAAGTCTAGCCTCTTGGATAATCCAATTGCGGCGGGAATGCTGTGAGATCCAGCAGAACTCACGCTCAACTCAAGAGAGCTCTTGCACGAAAACAAGTGAGTTTTCGAAAATGAAATCCGAGTCGTAGTCGATTGTCGCCACGTGGTAACTGTTCATCAACTCGATCCGTTGCTTCCTTGGTGAGCCGATCTCGTCCATGATGATCTCGGTATTAGTCACTGGTAAGACGTGATCCTCGACGCTGTGAAATAGCAGCAGTGGGGCCTTAACAAGCCCCAGAGTTGATCGAGAACTCTTAAGGAGTTTGGCCAGCTGCACAACGCCGCCGGTAGGAAGGGCGTCGTAACTCCACTCGGAGACGCCGGGCCGCTTGATATCGCCACCTACGCTCTTAAGGTGAGTGCGGAATTTCGCAACGACTGGAGCAAATTTCGCGGCAAATCCCGGGATGTGAATCATCGGATTGACCAGCACCAGACCCGAGATACGGTCCCCGTGGTGAGCCGCGACGTACAACGTGGCTCCCCCACCCATGGAGAGTCCGAAGATGAACACTTTCTCGCATGTCTTCTCCAGCTCATCGAGTTCTTCAATAACGCGATCGGTCCAGTCGGTCCACGAAACCTTGTTGAGCTCTGGCCACGAACGGCCATGGCCCGGCAAGCGCGGAACTCGCACGGTGTACCCGCGCGCACCAAAGAATTCCGCCCAAGGGCGCATTGCGGCGGGAGATCCTGTGAAACCGTGAACGAGAAGAATTCCTATCTTCCCCTCTGCTCCGCTGCCGCGAATTGCGAAATCTTCAAGAATTCCATCTGGTGCGCTACTTGTCGTCATGGTTGAGAGGGTAGACCTTCCGCAGATGTCACTTCAATCATTTACAGTTCGCCTCATGGCCGCCGAGAGAGAAACGCATCACTGGCAGGCTACCTTTGACGAAATTGGCAGACCCCTCTCAGAAACCACCTTCGTTGTTCTGGATTTAGAGACAACTGGATCCTCACCGTCATCTGGTGCCGGTATCACCGAGATCGGCGCCGTAAAAGTGCGCGGTGGTCAGGTGATTGGAGAATTTCAAACGCTGGTCAATCCCGGCGGGCCTATCCCGGCGTTCATCACTGTCCTGACAGGGATCACTCAATCCATGGTGACGCCAGCTCCTCGAATCGAAGAGGTATTTCCCGTCCTTCTCGAATTTCTTGGCCCACATCAAGAGAATGTTCTGGTTGCGCACAACGCCCCCTTCGATATCGGTTTCTTAAAGGCATCAGCGGCGAATCAGGAATATCTCTGGCCGAAGTATCAGGTGATTGATACGGCGCGGTTGGCCCGACAGGTTCTTTTGAGAGACGAGGTCATCAACTGCAAACTCGGCACTCTGGCCCAGTTTTTCCGCACTGACACCTCCCCCAACCATCGCGCGCTAGATGATGCCAAGGCCACTGTCGATGTGCTTCACGGCTTGCTCGAACGCGTCGGATCTTTCGGCGTGACTACGCTCGACGAACTCAAAGGTTTCAGCACAAGAATCACTTCCGCACAGCGCGAAAAGAAGCACTTTGTCAGCGGTGTACCAGATGCACCTGGTGTCTACATCTTCAGAGGTCCAAAGAACGAACCGCTCTACGTTGGTACCTCGAGGAATCTGCGAAGTCGCGTCAGGACGTATTTCACGGCAAGCGAGACCCGCAAACGCATTCACGAAATGATCGCCGTTGCCGATCACGTGGACACCATTGTCTGCGCAACCGTGCTTGAAGCTCAAGTGCGCGAACTCCGGCTGATCAACGAAAACCGTCCTCAATATAACCGTCGTTCCAAAGCGCAAGAAAAAGCTACGTGGGTTAAAGTCGTGTCGAAGACCGCGCCGCGATTTTCAACGATACGCGGCAGCAAATCGATCACTGATTCCGTAAATTGGATTGGACTTTTCTCGGGCAAGGACGAAGCCTCGCTTGCGCTTAAAGCCATCGACCGCTGCCTTGAAAACCCAAGTGATTTTGACAAGAACGACGTTCGTCTCATTGTTTCGCAACTTACAGAAGAGATGTCTGCTCTCGCCCTCGATGAGAAATTCGAAGAAGCCGCCGCGATCCGCAATCAACTTGGCTCCTTGGTCAGAGGCGTTTCCCGTGGTGCGCGAATACGTGCACTCACTCGCATCCCCGAAATCGTCGCGGCCCAACCGATTTCCAATAACGGCCTCAACAGCTGGGAGTTCGTCTGCATCCGACATGGACGTTTAGCCGGCAGTGCGACCTCGACAGCTGGTGTCGACATTTCTCATACGATCGCTTCACTTGTCGCTACTGCAGAAATTGTTCCGGGAGGCGATTCGGTCTTGCCTGCTTCGACATACGAGGAGGTGGAGAAATTGCTCTCTTTCCTCGAAGCTGAAGGCGTCAGGCTTGTCTCACTCGAGGGCGAATGGTCTTCTCCGGTATTCGGTGCCGGCTCTGCTAGATACGAATTAGAAAAGTTGCGCAACCGCGATCAGGAAGCGGCCAACTTCTGGGTTAGCTCGATCCAGCGCTCAAGTAGATGAGCCGCTGCCCCGCTGTCAATCGCAAGGACTGCCGCACCCACACCATCGATTAAGCGCTCATGCACGGTTCGGTGTTGCTCGCCACGGAAGGCCGCAATAGCAGCCGCCGCATTGAGGACCACTGCATCGCGATAAGCGCCGTGCTCTCCTGCAAATATCGCGGTGGTAATTCGGGCGTTCTCCTGCGGATCGCCGCCGCGAATCGCCGATAGCGGCGAGTGCGGGATGCCGAAATCCCGTGGATCAATAGTGGACTTCTCGATTTTGCCGGGTCCGATAGTGATGATGGTCGACGATGTTGTTAGCGTGATTTCATCCAGACCATCATCGCCGCGGAAGACGAAGCCATCTACGCCACGATCGGCCAGTACTTCGGCAGTGACCATATGCATGCGATCGCTGGCGACTCCGATAGCCGCTGCCTTTGGTTTCGCGGGATTGGCTAACGGTCCCAAAATATTGAAAATCGTTGGAACACCTAGTTCTTTGCGTGCGGGTCCGGCGAATCGCATGGCGGGATGGAACATTGGTGCGAAACAGAAACCGATTCCGAGCTGACGCACGCTCTCCTCAACTTTGGGGCCGTCCAAATTGATTGCAACTCCCAAGGCTTCGAGTAAATCTGCTGCACCCGAGAGCGATGTCGCCGCTCGATTGCCATGCTTGACAACACGAGCACCGGCGGCTGCGGCAATGATTGCTGAGGTCGTTGAAATATTGATTGTGTGCGCGACATCTCCGCCCGTACCCACAGTGTCAACGGAGCGCTCTGGAATAGAAATAGGAGCGCTATGTCGATACATCTCGTCAACTAGTGCGCTTACTTCGTGCGCAGTCTCCCCCTTGGCTTTTAAGGCGAGAAGGAATGCCTTGATCTGTTCGATATCCGCCCGGTTCTCCAAGATCTCGCGCATAGCCCAATGGGCTTGATCGGCAGTTAAGTCCAGACCATTTTCAAGTGCTTCCAGATTTGCGGGCCATGACAGGTCCTGGGTCATTGCACCAAGGAACTCTGACGCAGCAGTTGGGCTGCCCGCTCGGCAAAGACAAATGGGTCGATGGGATGGATGACGAAACCGTCTGCCCGCGACCAGGTCGCCAGCCAGGCATCATCGGCCCGTGCCGTAATAAGCAGGACTGGTGGGCATTCGAAGACCTCGTCCTTGAGCTGGCGCGAAATTCCCATTCCGCCCTCTGGGGTGGCCTCAGCGTCGAGAATGACCAGATCGGCCGTTTTTTCGTCCATGAAGGCCCTCAGAGCATCGCCCGTGGCGAACTCGTGGATATCGTGCTCGGGCAGATTGTCGCTGACCCGCTTGCCCAGGGCAGCCCTCATTGCAGCCCGAACTGCCGAATCATCTGAGTAGATAACTATCGATTTACGTGTCAGCGAGTGTGCCATGTCGGGAAGTGTAATCCGCCAACGAGGGTTCTTGACCCTCCCCACGAGGGCGAATCCAAGGCGAGTGACCTGTCTCACCCCGTCTCTGGGGGCAAATCGCCCTCCCTTAAACGGGGTTGGTTAAGTAAATCCTCACAATTCAGGAATAATCACCTCCATGTCTAGCGCCACTGCCGTCACCCCGAAAGTAAACCGCCCCAACCTCGTTGCCGTCGGAACGATTGTCTGGCTCTCAAGCGAACTCATGTTCTTTGCTGCGCTTTTTGCGATGTACTTCACAACGCGCGCCGTGCAAGGACCTGCGGTCTGGTTGGAGTCAACAAAGATCCTTAACGTGCCCTTTGCGGCGATCAACACCACTGTGCTCGTTCTCTCATCGGTCACCTGCCAGTTCGGAGTATTCGCAGCCGAACGTTTTCAACCCAAACGCAAAGGACCTCTCTGGAAGGTTTCCGCATGGGGTATGCGCGAGTGGTTCACACTCACATTCCTCATGGGCGCCTTCTTCATCGGCGGCCAAGTCTTTGAATACGCCTCCCTCGTGCAGGAAGGGCTGAGCCTTTCGTCCCGCGCCTACGGTTCTGTCTTCTTCATCACGACAGGGTTCCATGGTCTGCACGTGACTGGCGGCTTGATCGCATTTTTGATCGTTATGATCCGCGTCAACAAAGCGCGCGGCTTCACGCACCAGCAAGCGACCACCGCCATTGTGGTCTCTTACTACTGGCACTTCGTTGACGTTGTATGGATTGCACTTTTCTCTGCCATCTACCTGATCAAGTAACTATTCAAGAAATGGAATTAACAATGGAGATCAAATCGTGAAGCGCCTATCGCGTTACCGACGACATCGTTTTGCCGGACCGATCCTTTTGGTGTTTGCGCTTTTCATGATCGGAACAACCTTCTCTGTCGCAAGTGCAACCACGCGACTATCCGATGCTGCGATGTCTCGTACTGCAGCCATCGAAGAAGGCAAGCAGTTGTTCCTTAAAGGATGCTCCTCTTGCCACGGGCTCAACGCCGAAGGCGGCAAGGTCGCGCCATCGCTAATAGGAGTCGGCGCCGCAGCCGTAGATTTCCAGGTCGGAACCGGGCGTATGCCTATGGCTGATCTCGGCGTACAAGCAGTTCGAAAGAAGCCGGCCTACAACCCGGATGAAGTGGCTGCTTTAGCCGCCTACGTTGCCTCTTTGGCACCCGGACCGGCGATTCCAAATCAAGAAGTCATGTACTACGAACGAGATGGAAGCACTGCCCAAGGCGGCGAGCTATTTCGCACCAACTGCGCGATGTGCCACAACTTCGCAGGGCAAGGCGGGGCACTGACACGCGGGAAGTTTGCGCCGACACTGATGAACTCCACTCCTCAGCAGATTTACGAAGCAATGATCACTGGCCCGCAATCGATGCCAGTCTTCTCCGACAAGATCGTCACACCCAGCGAGAAACTATCCATCATCAAATGGATTAAGGCAGCACAGAACGAGCCAAGTTTGGGCGGTGCCTCGATGGGCCGAGTAGGACCGGTAACTGAAGGACTTTTGATTTGGACACTAGGACTCGGACTGCTGATTGGTATTGCAGTCTGGTTGGCGACGAAAGCGAGATAGAAAAATAATGTCAGATAAAGCCCCGCGCCTATCAGATCCGGGTTTACCGGAGCATATTCATCGCAAGGCAGATGTAGATCCTGCTGCGGCCAAGAAGGCCGAACGCCAAGTTGCCATTCTTTTCTCCCTCTCCGCTCTCGGGACAGTGCTCTTCATTTACTCATACATCTGGATCAAGTCCAATCGCTTCATCTTCATCCCTCTTATGGGATCGCAGAACGAACAGCAGCTCTACATGGGCTTGGGACTGACCGCATCGCTGCTCTTCATCGGCCTTGGCGCAGTTCATTGGGCAAAGACTCTGATGCCTGACACCGAAGTCGTAGCCGAACGTCATGAATTCCGTTCCGAAGATGTTGACCGAGCAGACTTTGTAGCGACTGTTAAAGAACAGGGTGCGGCTTCCGGACTTGGTCGACGTTCCCTCATCAAACGATCTCTCGGACTCTCACTCGGACTCATCGGACTTGCTCCGCTTGTTGCACTCCGGGATCTCGGGCCGCTTCCCAAGAAGTCTCTCGAAGAAACCAGTTGGAAGACCGGCACCCGCCTGGTCACCGACCCAGGCAACCGACCGATCAAACCATCGGACTTGGAAGTCGGCGCCGTCGCGCAGGTGCTTCCCGAACTCCAACCTGGTGAGGAACGCACCCTCAACAACATTGGCAAAGATGCAGTACTGCTGATTCGCATCCGACCAGAAGAGTTCGAGCTCTCCCCAGAAAGACTTTCGTGGACTTACCAGGGCATCATCGCCTTTTCGAAGATCTGCACTCATATGGGCTGCGCGGTTGCCCTTTACGAGCAGCAGACAAAGCACCTGCTCTGCCCATGCCATCAGTCGACATTCGATGTTCCGCGTGCCGCCAAAGTCATCTTCGGTCCGGCCGCTCGCCCACTTCCACAGTTGGCAATCACCGTCGACAGCGAGGGCTACCTCGTCGCACAGAAGCCATTTACCGAACCCGTTGGACCTAGCTTTTGGGAGCGTTCGTCATGAGCAAGGGTGAAAAAGTTGCAGGCACTGTCGCCAACTATGTAGATGAGCGAACAGGCGCGGCGAAATGGCTGAAGAAGAATCTCACCAAAGTCTTCCCCGACCATTGGTCATTCATGCTGGGGGAAATCGCACTCTATTCCTTCATCATCCTTCTTCTTACTGGCGTCTTTCTTACATTCTGGTTTGATCCATCCCAACGCGATGTGATCTATCACGGCTCTTATCTTCCACTCAACGGAATTCAGATGTCAGCCGCTTACGACTCGACATTGCACATCTCCTTCGACATTCGTGGTGGACTTTTGATGCGGCAGATTCACCACTGGGCAGCCCTGCTGTTCATGGCGGCAATCGTTGCGCACATGCTCCGTGTCTTCTTCACCGGTGCATTCCGCAAGCCACGTGAGTTCAACTGGATCATCGGTATCGGACTCTTAACTTTGGGAATCGTTGAAGGCTTCCTCGGTTACTCCTTGCCAGATGATTTGCTTTCGGGCACGGGTATCCGAATCGCCGAAGCAATCATTCAGGCACTGCCGATCGTTGGTTCTTATCTCGCGTTCTTCGCCTTCGGCGGACCGTTCCCAGGCACTGCATTCATTCCACGCATCTTCACCGTGCACGTTCTCTTGCTTCCTGGAATCTTCCTTGCATTGATTACCGCGCACCTCATGTTGGTCTGGTACCAGAAGCACACTCAGTACCCAGGGCCAGGCCGCACGGAGAAGAACGTGGTGGGCTACCCATTGATGCCGGTCTACATGGCCAAGGCAGGTGGCTTCTTCTTCATCGTCTTTGGCATTACCGCATTCCTTGGCGCAGTCGCCTCGATCAACCCCATCTGGCTCTATGGTCCATACACACCGGGGCAAATTTCGGCCGGATCCCAGCCGGACTGGTACATGGGTTGGCTCGACGGTCTCGTGCGTATGGCTCCCCCCATTGAAACCCACGCCTTCCATCACACGATCTCGTGGAACATCCTGATTCCGGGCGTCATCGTTCCAGGAATCTACTTCACGACTCTGGCACTGTGGCCCTTCATTGAAAGTTGGATGACCGGTGACAAACGCGAGCATCATCTTCTCGATCGCGTCCGCAACGCACCAAACAGAACTGCTGTCGGAGCATTCGGTATCACCTTTATGTTGGTGACACTCGCCAATGGCGGCAACGACTTGATCGCGACGCACTTCTCACTATCCATCAATCAGATCACATGGATGTGCCGCATTGGCGTTCTAGTTCTTCCACCGCTTGCATTCGTCGTTACCAAACGTCTCTGTCTCGCCCTTCAGAGGTCTGACCGCGACTTGGTCCTACACGGAAAAGAGACGGGACGACTTGTCCTATTGCCACATGGCGAGTTCGTGGAAGTCCACGAACCTCTTACCGATGCCGAGGCTTGGACATTGACCCAGCATGAACAACTTGCGCCTCTGCAATTGGAGGCGACGGATGCTCATGGTGTACGTCGTCCTGGCGGATTGCGCAATAAACTCCGCGCCCGCGCAAGTCGTGCCAACGCAGAAGTGATTGCCAAGCCTGACACCGATGATCTCAAGGAGATCGAGCACCACTAACAAGATGCCTTCGAGTCCATGCACGAAGGCAACGAGGTGTGGCAGGTAAAGGTTCACCGGTTTTCATAACGATAGAGATATCGATATGTACTAGTGCTGGCACTCACTTGCGGGTACCGTTTTTCTCATGAACTCTTCCCTCAAGAAATCCGCTCTGGTTATCACCGCGTCTATCCTCGGCTTGGCGCTGCTTTCTGCTCCCTTCGCTTTCTCAGCGACCAAAGCCGCTCCAAAAACGCCCGGACATGCCTGCCCCAAGGCTGGAACCACTGTAAAAACCGGCGCAGTCTCTTTGAAGTGCGTAAAGACCGGCAAGAAATTGGTCTGGCAGATCGTGAAAGCGGCCAAGCCGGCCACCCCAAAGGCGTCTGCAACGCCATCACCAACTTCTTCTGTTGCCTTGCTCCCCGCACAATCCTCGTATGACATAACGGTGGCATCGAGCCAATGGAATTTTGCCTTCACGTACTTCGCCGATGGAAGCAAAACGGCAAAGCACAGCGCACCGGGAGATTCCGCAGTCCTCTACATTCCGGAGGGAAAGTTGGTGCACTTCACCTTAACTTCGGCAGACACCACACACGGTTTCTGGATCCCGGGGCTGTCAATTGATTCGAGCATGGACCCCGGAATGACAGGCCATCTGGATTTCACCGCCAGTAGAACAGGCGAATTTCCAGGACGCTGCAACGTATCTAGTTGCGGGCGCGGCCACGCGGGGATGGCCTTCACCGTAAGGGTGGTCAGTGCCGATGACTACCTCAAGTACCTCTCCTCTCTCAAATAGTCTCTGAAAGATCTCTCATGTGAGGCGACTAAGATCGCGGCATGACATATGAATTAAGAGATCTGAGTGGCTCGGTAGTTGTAATCACGGGGGCCACCGCCGGAATGGGCGCTGCAACTGCACGCGAGTTGGTGGAGATGGGCGCCAAAGTTGTTCTCAATGCCCGCAATGAAGCGCGTCTGGAAGAAATGGTCGGCGCCTTGGGCACGGAGAACGCCATCTTCGTTCCTGGCGACTGTTCGGATCCTGATGTATGTCGCCTTATCGCAGAGGTTGCCAACGACCGCTTCGGGACTATCGATGCTG
>DASXUM010000080.1:0-27017 GCA_036504835.1 Candidatus Nanopelagicaceae bacterium | reverse complement strand
CAGAGCGGCGACAACGAAGGCGATTCAAACAATAACGACTAGTTTGGCGTTTTCACCTGC
Organism: Candidatus Nanopelagicaceae bacterium; assembly: GCA_036504835.1. Classification (GTDB taxonomy): domain Bacteria; phylum Actinomycetota; class Actinomycetes; order Nanopelagicales; family Nanopelagicaceae; genus QYPT01. The sequence goes on along the minus strand of DASXUM010000080.1, from coordinate 26,957 downwards.
GGAGAAGAACAATCTCCGACACGGCGGTGCCCATCCTCGCTTCCGTGTCGGAGATTTTTTCTTGTCTACATCCAGGAACTGACGATTGAGTGCAATGTGTAAAGACTTACGACCGAGGTTTAAAGGTCAACCTTTGAAAAAAGCGCCATGTCTATCTGATCGCCGTTATCCCGCGAGACCTTTCGGCGCATAATGCCTTCCAACTGGTAGCCGGCAGCGCGCAGCAGCGCTTGTGAGGCTTCGTTATCAACGTCGACCAGAGCTTCAATTCGCCGCAGGCCCATCGTTTGAAGACCGTATTCCGTAATCATTGTCAGTGCTGTGGTGGCGATGCCCTTCCCACGTGCAGGCGCAGACAACCAATAACCGATCTCCGCCGCGTGGTTGCCGAGGCTAACGCTGTGAAAAGAGATGAGACCGCAGAATGTCTCTTCTTCTCCATAGCCTTGGGTTATTACGAACAACAATTCGGACTTTGAAGCAAAGCGAGCCGGCTCCTGTTCCTCTACAAAGAATTTTGCGTGAGTCATCGTGTAGGGCGATGGGACCGTCGTAAATCGCGGGATTAGTGGATCTTGGCAAGCATGGTAGATCTCCTCGATGTCGGTTTCTCGAACCGGGCGAAGGGTGATCAATCCATGGCTCAAAGTAGGCACCTGCGTTGGCCACCAAATCATAAGGAGAAGTATTGCCTAGACCGCCTCTTGGATGTCTCTAGCTGGTACTGGGTAGCGTTTTCCGTGCGGTGAGGTCCACACACAGGAACCGTCGCTAGCGCTTTCAAGTTTCCAGCCGCCGTGAGTTTTCAATCGATGATGTCTCCGGCATAACGCCCCCAGATTTCCAGCCGATGTGGTCCCGCCGCTTTCCCAGCTCTGGGCATGGTCGAGATCTGACAGATGTGCCGGGGCGCGGCATCCAGGAAATCTACATGTGCGATCCCGCGCCAAGAGGAAATCAACAAGCGGCTGTGGAGGTTCGTAACTCTCGCGGCCGAAATCCAACAGAGCCCCAGTGGTGGGATCTGTTATGAAGCGTCGCCACTTCGAATCCGCAGCCAGGGTCCGCGCCAGCGACGCCGGTATCGCACCGTAGCCGGCAAGTTGTCCGGGATTCTCCGCCAGACCAAGAAGGGTCGGCAGATCGACCGTGACGTTGACAGTGACGGGACGACGATGTGGTCGCACCTGATCTTGGGTGTGGGAAAGCGCCCACGATGCCAACGCACTCAAGGCATCGGCGCGTTTCATGTCGGCGCTGCGCTCGTCGTCCTCGCCCAGAAGGGCAAAACTCTCAATAGCCGACATGACAATCTGCGCATCTTCGGCCGGCAGTATCGCGACAATGGTGGAGAGCCCATCGCTCTCGTGATAGCACGAGATGCGCCGCGTATCTCGTGCGTTGGCAACGCTATCTTCAAATTCCTCTGGCGCGATCTTGGCAAGTGTCGATCGCACTTTGTTGGCCACTTGCGCAGGAGTGTGAAATTCTGCATGGGCTAGGGCGCGCTCTTCCACCGTGCAAATCGCAAGTGGCGAAAGCCCATCTCGAATTGCTGCTGCCGTCTCCCTTGCGATGACCGTCGCGTGCGACGGGGAGATCTCTCCGCTGGCAAGCGCCGAGCAGGTGTTGGGAAGATGGTTGACGAGAGTCCGAGCCACGTCGATGCGCATCTGCGCACTCGATCCGGATAGGCGCAGGGCGGCCGCAACATCCTCACGTTCAGCGTCATCCACGCCTCCCCACATCTCCTCGTTCCGCGAAGGTTCCTCGCCGGCCACGGCAACGATTGCCCGTTGCATTGCGGCTTGCAGCCAACTCGCCTGTCGCTCGAGAGCGGCCAGATAATCAATGCGCGCGGGCTGCGCTAGAAGAAAGGGATCAATCAGAAGAAGTGACGTCAGGGTTTCGATACCGGGAATTGCATGGAGCAACTCGCGAACCTGGTCATCGCAATTCGCTGTCTGCGTCGAATTGAGAACCATGTATTAATGGTTATCGACGGCACCGACAGAATCGAAGAAGTTGTCCCCAGCGACCTAATTGTTGATATCGACGAAGGGCGAATACTTGCTGGCCACGCGATCTGGATCCTCGAACATCATGGATAAGACGCCGGCGAGGCCAATGAGCAGAATGATCGGTACAAGAATGACTAGAAACATGGCCCGTCCTTTCGTGAGGTATACCTACCTAAACGAGGTGGAAGGGGAGACCGTTACACGGACGTAGCCAGCCACAGAATGTTCCCAGAATCCCAAGCCTGTAAGTCCAATCGGGTGATTGCCGATGTACCGCCGATGAATTCTCGAAGGAAGAAAGTTAGTTTTCGACCACCGTGCGCGGCGCCCCGTGGACGTCTAGAACATCGGAATCCTTGGTTGGCAAAGACTCCTTCTGGATTGCCGGAATGGTCCCCAACAATCCTTTCTGGAAGTCTTCGAAGGCTTGGATGACCTCCGCTTTGGTGTTCATGACAAATGGGCCCATCCAGGCGACGGGTTCCTTGATCGGTTGTCCGCCAAGGATGAAAAGTTCCATTGCAGGAGAACGACTTTCTTGAACATCTGCCGCGCGCACCACGATGCTGTCGCCCTCACCGAAGACGGTGAGTTGGCCCATCTTCACGGGACGTGCCTCTTCGCCAACGTAGCCAGCGCCCGCCAATGTGTAGACAAGGGCGTTGTAGTCCTTGCGCCACGGCAGGCGGAGTTCGGCTCCCGGTTGCACGGTGGCATGCACGAGCGAAATCGGAGTCTGTGTTGAACCCGGACCGTTGTGACCATCTACCACTCCTGCAATAACGCGGATCAGTGCGCCCCCATCATGAGATGAAAGCAGGGCAACTTCGCTCGCCCGCAGGTCTTGGTAGGCAGGAGGTGACCACTTTTTGGCAGCGGGAAGGTTGACCCAGAGTTGGAATCCGTGGAAGAGCCCGCCGCTCATCACAAGGTGCTCCGGCGGTGTTTCGATATGCAAAATTCCAGCACCGGCCGTCATCCACTGTGTGTCTCCGTTGGAGATAGTGCCGCCTCCGCCGTTGTTATCGCGATGGTCGAAGATTCCGTCGATGATGTATGTGACCGTCTCAAAGCCGCGGTGCGGATGCCACGGAGTTCCCTTTGGCTCACCCGGGGCGTACTCAACCTCGCCCATCTGATCCAAGTGAACGAACGGATCCAGTTCTGCCATATCGACGCCGGCGAAAGCACGGCGGACAGGGAAGCCTTCGCCCTCAAAGCCGGAAGGGGCAGTCGTAATGCTCTTCACCTTGCGAGCGCGCAGGCTCGGATCGGCGATAACTCTGGGCAATACGGTGATGTCCTTGACGGTTACTGCTGGCACGGTGGCCTCCTTCGGCTGGAACTGTCCCCATAGTAGTTGAAAGTTCAACTATCTGCAAACCCTGAAGAGGCTCAGAAAGGCTCCCGGTCGCTCCGCAAAGGTGCAACGCCGACTGAAAAGATTACGTCGGCTTTTGCACCTATTGCTCTGATCCCCGACTCCTAGGGCGATGAATAGAGTGCAAGGTGAGGCGTAATCCTTTCAGCCGAACCTGCACTCTTTCAGAGCCCGACCGGAGACCAAAAAGCGCACCAGCCACATCGGCCGGTGCGCTTTCTGCGTAACGAACTAGAGGTTCTTCAGGGCGCTGACAACCTTGGTGAGGGTGTCCTTGGCGTCTCCGAAGAGGAGCGTGGTCTTTGGATCGTAGAGAAGCTCGTTTTCAATACCGGCAAATCCAGGGCGCATGGAGCGCTTGAGGAAGATGACGTTTGCAGCGTCGCCCACTTCCAGGATTGGCATTCCGTAGATAGGGCAGCCGGGGGTGTTCTTGGCTGCTGGGTTAACTACGTCATTGGCACCGATTACCAGGGCAACATCGGTCTGGGCGAAGGTCGGGTTGACCTCTTCCATCTCCTGAAGTTGCTCATAGGGCACATTGGCTTCTGCCAGCAAGACGTTCATGTGGCCAGGCATACGACCTGCCACGGCGTGAATGCCGTAAGCAACGTCGATTCCCTTGGCCGCAAGGACATCTGCCATCTCGCGCACGGTGTGCTGCGCCTGGGCGACGGCAAGGCCGAATCCAGGAACGATCACCACGCGACGGGCATAGTTGAGCAGAATCGCAACATCTTCTGGAGATCCCGATTTCACCGAACGCGTCTCCGCCTCGGCCGATGCCGCGGTTGGTTTCGCCGTGAAGGCACCGAAGAGGGTCTTGAAGAGCGAGCGCCCCATCGCCTCAGCCATCAAACGGGTGAGGATTGTTCCGCTTGCTCCAACCAGAGTTCCCGCAACGATCAGCAAGGTTGTCTGCAGAACGTAACCACTGGCGGCAACTGTGAGACCGGTGAAGGCGTTCAACAGTGAGATGACGATTGGAACGTCAGCTCCACCGACTGGAAGCACGAACAGGATTCCAAATAGTAAGGAGAGCCCGCCAAGTACTGCCAATGACGTGTTTCCACCCGAGTGGATTACCCATCCTCCTGCTGCAAGAACGCCCGCGAGGTTCGCGGCGATAACGAAGCGGCCGCCGGGGAATACCACGGGGCGAGTAGTCATCAATTCTTGGAGCTTTGCGAAGGTAATGCACGATCCGGAGAAGGAGACGCTACCGACAATGACGGTGAAGACAGTTGCAATAACTGCCGCCGAACTCGCGCCCTTGCCCAGCTTGAGGTACTCGACGATTGCAACGAGTGCTGCTGCACCGCCGCCAACGCCATTGAAGAGAGCAACAAGTTGTGGCATCTGTGTCATCTGCACTTTACGTGCGGCAGGTACACCGACGAGAAGACCGATGGCCACAGCAGCCAGAATCAAGGGCAGGTGGTGCAACGGCAGCGAATGCCATTCAGCATCGCCCTTGTTGCCAGTGAAGAAGAAGACAAGAACTGTTGCCACTGTGGCGCCAAATGCACCGATCAAGTTTCCTCGACGTGCTGTCTTTGGATGCGATAGACCCTTAAGGGCGAGAATGAAGCAAACTGCTGCGGCTAATCCGATTAGGTCGTATAAGTTGCGGCTCATTTTTTCTTCGCCTTAAACATCTCGAGCATGCGGTCAGTGACTACGAACCCGCCCACCATGTTGATCGTTGCGAGAACGATGGCCACAAGTGCGAGGGAGAGTTCGACGTTGTTGGAAGCGTGATCAGCGACCACGATTGCGCCCACCAAGATGACGCCGTGGATCGCGTTAGCACCGCTCATAAGCGGGGTGTGAAGAGTTGAGCTGACCTTTGAGACCACCTCAAACCCGACGAACACCGACAGTGTGAATATTGAAAGTAGAGCCAAGCCATTACTCATCATTTTTTGATGGCCTCTTTCCCTTCGCCGTTGTGGGCAACTACCGAACCGATGATGATTTCATCGTCGAAGTCCGGGGTTACTACACCCTCTTTAGTCATCAGCGAGAGCAAGTTGACGACGTTCCGTGAGTAGAGCATTGATGCGTGGAAGGGGAGTTGGCTTGGAACATCCTTGCCGCCCCAGATCACAACGCCGTTTGAGTTGGTGATCGTCTCGCCTGGCTTGGAACCCTCGACGTTTCCGCCTGTTTCCGCTGCCAAGTCGACGATGACCGCGCCGGGCGACATCGAATCCACCATTGCCTGTGTCACCAAACGAGGAGCGGCCCGTCCTGGAACGGCTGCTGTCGTGATGAGGACATGGGATTTGGCGATATATGGCGTGAGCAATTCGCGCTGTTTGGCCGCGCGCTCTTCGGTCATCTCGCGGGCATATCCGCCAGTGCCTTCGAGCGACTCAAGCTCAAGATTGATGAAGGTCGCACCCATCGACTTCACTTCGTCGGCCGATGAAGGTCGAACGTCGTATGCCGAAACCACCGCGCCCAATCGGCGGGCAGTTGCGATCGCCTGCAGACCTGCAACACCTGCACCCAGTACGAGTACTTGGGCCGGTGTAACGGTTCCAGCGGCGGTCATCAGCAGCGGGAAGAATCGAGGAGAGAGCTCAGCACCGACAATTGCTGCGCGATACCCCGCGCAGAGTGCCTGTGATGTGAGACCGTCCATGGATTGCGCTCGCGAAATACGCGGGACCAACTCGAGCGAGAAGGCCGTGACTTTCGCAGCAAGCGCTGCGTCGATGGTTTCTTGTTCCTTCGTTACCGAAAGGAAAGAGATGGTGATGGCGCCCTTTTTAAGGGTCTTCATCTGCGCCGGCGTGAGGGCTGTTACTGAAAGAACGACATCTGCGTCTTTGAGTACATCTCCCTTTACGACGGTGGCTCCGGCTTCTTCATAGGCTGCATCAGAAGCTTGAGCATTGAGCCCTGCACCGGATTCGATACTTACATCGAGGCCGAGCCGAGTTAGTTTATTGATGATGTCGGGTACTAGGGCTACACGCTTCTCGCCGTCCCGAATTTCTTTTGGTACTGCAACACGCATGGGGATAACCGTAGTGGTTGACTAATTCAAAGTCATGCAATTCCGTGTCTCACGGGTCACACCCACCCCTGAAAAACAGCGTTAATTACCCTTTATCTCACCCTTTACTAGGTGGTACAGAAGGGCCTGGATCGTCGTCCTTCTGTGAAGCGCCTCACGCCAAATCACCGAACGGGGCCCGTCGATCACCTCTGCCGTTACTTCTTCGCCCCGGTGGGCGGGAAGGCAGTGCATGAAGATGGAGTCATTCGCGGTCAAGCCCATCAAGTGTGAGTTCACAGCGAAGGGAGCCAGGACCTTGGTTTTCTCGGCGCGGTCGGATTCGGGATCGCCCATGGACATCCACACATCGGTGTAGAGAACGCTGGCGTCCTTTGCCGCGGCCTCGGCGTCGTGAACAACTTCGACCGTCGCGCCGCTGATTTCTGCGATCTTTCTGGCTTGCGCAACCACGTCCGCATCTGGTGCCCAAGCACCTGCAGGTGTTGCCGCAACGACGTGCGCTCCCATGATTGCTCCCATGATCAACCATGCATGAGACATGTTGTTTCCATCGCCGAGGTAGGTGAACTTTCTGCCAGAAATATCTTCACCAAAAGTTTCGCGGATGGTGAGCCAATCAGCCAGCAGTTGAGTCGGATGATCGTCATCAGTGAGTGCATTGATAACGGGAATTGTTGCGTTTGCTCCCAACTCGTCAACATCGGATTGCGCGAAGGTTCGAATAATCATGGCACTTGCAAATTGGCTGATCACTTTTGCGGTGTCAGAAATCGTTTCGCCCCGACCTAGCTGCAGATCGTCGCCGCGAATGAAGATTGGCGAGCCTCCCAGGTGGGCTACGGCAGTCTCTGATGCCAGTCGCGTTCTGGTTGAAGGCTTTGTCATGAAGATCGCCACAGTCCGATTGGCAAGTGCCGTGTGAGACTTCAGCGGATCCTTGGCAAAGTCAGCGGCAGTGGAAAGGAGCAGTTCTACGTCTGCTCGAGAGAGGTCTGCGGTGCGAAGTAGGTCCTTCATTTCTTTATCCTACTGGGGCAAGTATTCTTTGCGGCATGGCAATATTCCCGCGTTCGCCGCAACAAGACAGCGATACCGATCTTCTCACCAAGCCCGATCTCAAGGTCGATGATGGTGACCACGATCGATTCGCTCATTATGTGAAGAAAGGGAAGATCGTCGAATCGGCAATCAGCGGCAAGGCTGTGCGGGCTCTCTGTGGCAAGAAATGGGTCCCATCGCGAGATCCTGAGAAGTTTCCCATTTGCCCAGTATGCAAAGAAATATACGCAGGGTTGCGACCTGCCCCAGAAGAGAACTAAGTATCGGCCCAGTATCTGGGAATTTTGCGCGAAATAGCCTGACTTCGCGCATCTCGGGACGTTAATACCAGATCACCCGATACCCTAAAAACCCTATGCAATCTCGAGCACGCAAATTCCGTCTTATTGCGGTGTCCTCTGCCCTCATGATCGCATTTACTCTCCTTGCTCCAATAGCGCCGGGTTCGGCACAGTCGCCTCCGCGCAAGATCCTCACGGGCTGGATTCCTTATTACGCGATGAAAACGGCCCTTCCATCTGCGGTGGCAAATGGCGATCTGATCAAAGAGGTCATGCCGTTCTGGTACACGCTGAAAAGCGAAACCAAGATCACCGATTTGTATACGCCATCGAATCCGAATGTCCCGATGAATGTGCCATTGACGACCATGCGGGATTCCGGATTTCAAATCATTCCAACCGTCACAGATGGCACCGGTAAATTGGCGTTGGCGAAACTTCTCTCGGTCGCATCTACCCGCACCCAAGTGGTCAACACGATCACCAACCTTGTGGTCGCGAATAACTTCGATGGTATTGATCTGGATTTCGAAGGTTTTGCTTTCTCCGATGGGACTGCATCATGGCCGGCTACACGAATTAGTTGGGACGCTTTTATCTTGCAGTTGAGCACCAGCCTGCATGGCCTCGGCAAATTGCTCTCTGTAACAACACCAGTTCTCTTTGATCCTGCGACGGGGAAGAAGGGTTACTACGTCTATGACTGGGCAACGATTTCGCCGTTGATTGACCGTCTACGGATCATGACTTACGACTACTCGACAAGTTCGCCCGGACCAATCGGGCCCATCACGTGGGCAGAACAGAGCATCTCGTATGCAGTATCGGTTGTTGCCGCATCCAAGGTCTATCTAGGTGTTCCGGGGTATGGAAGAGATTGGGTGACCAAGGTGGACGGCGTCTGCCCGAGCTCGGTGGCGAGTGTGATCGTTCCGGGCGCAAATGCTGCAGTATTTGTTATGCGAGATGCCGCTGGACTGGCTGCAACATATGGCGCGACTCCGACGTACAACAATTCATTTGCCGAAGCCACCTTCTCCTATCAGAAGGTGTACTCGGGCTCTGCCAGCAACGGCCTGGCAACATCGTGCACTGCCTCCCGAACGGCCTGGTTTGAGAACGCCCAGAGTTATGCGGCACGGGCTCAACTTGTCGCCAAATATCGGTTGGGCGGGATCACAGCATGGACTTTCGGAATGGAAGATCCCACCGCCACCGATGCGGTTCGCCAAGTTGCCCAAGCCATTGCACCTGATCAAGTAATCAGTTCGCTGACCACCGACCAGAGTGCTATCGGATATGGGAACACCGTGACGGTGAATGGCCTCTTCCTACTTCCAGATAAGACCCCCGTATCGGGCCTTGCAGTCCGCCTTGAATTGAAAGAGAGCGGCGAAAATGTTTGGCGGAATATTTTGGATGCAACCACTGGTCCAGATGGTCTTGTCACAACACCGTTGATCATTGGCAAGGACGCTCTCTTGCGATTTTCCTCAGATGCCACGTGGGAACGGTTGGCATCGCAGACCGCGGAGAAGAACCTAGTGGTCACCCGCCTCGTGAAAGTCGCACCCCCGACTTCTGCCTTTGTCGCAACCCCCTTCTCCTTTAGCGGCCAGATACAGCCGCATGAAGCAGGAGTGCCGGTGTCTCTCGAGACATACGTTGCAGGTAAATGGCTCGCCCTCGGCAAAGCCATGGTCACCGATGCGAACGGAGAATTCTCTTTCTCAACTACTGAGAATTCTCGCGGAATAGCCCGCTATCGAATTAACGTGGCAAGCAATGCGAGTTTGCAAGGAGCGACTAGCCCTATATTTGCGGTAGTGATCTACTAGCAATAACGAGAGGTTCCATGGTGCAGTCCGAAGGGAAGATCGAAGAACTCACCGATCCCTTGTTCTTCGTGGATCGGCCATGGGTGACCGTTGTCTGGGACGATCCCGTAAATCTTATGAGCTACGTGACCTACGTCTTCATGTCTCTCTTCAATTACTCCAAGGAACGTGCCACCGAATTGATGCTCCTCGTGCACAATGAAGGTCGCGCGGTCGTCTCCAGCGGACGGCGAGAAGAGATGGAAAGAGACGTTGCCCGTCTCCATGAATTCGGCCTATGGGCCACTCTCGCACGTGATGATCATTGACGTGCCAATGCGGATAGAGGTTTAGTGGTGTCGGCCTTCAAAGGTTTTGTGAAGTTCAGCGAAGACTCCTACCTGCTTGACGTCTCCGAGAGCGAGCGCGATGTTCTCATCAATCTGACAGGTCAGTTGATTGAGATTCTGGCCGAACGAGTTGACGCCGCGCATTCGGATCCACTTGCGAAGATGGTGGGGATTACCGGGCATGATTCGCCGCCGGATGATGAGGTTTTGCTCCGACTCCTTCCCAACGCCTATGCAGACCCAGTCGATGCATCGGAGTTTCGCCGTTACACCGAATCCGATTTGCGAATGAAGAAAGCACAGCATGCAATGCAAGTGCGCTCGCAATTGATGGAGATGGAGAACGGCAGCATCCTTCTTGATTCAGAGGGCGCCCAGGCATGGCTTGGTGCAATCAACGATGTTCGATTGGCACTCGGAGTGCGGTTGAAGGTCGATGAGAATTCACATGAGCGTTTAGAATTGCTCTCCCCGGAAGATCTCATGCACGCCGTTTTTGCGGTGTACTCATGGTTGGGGTGGTTGCAGGAGAGTCTGGTCCTCGCACTGATGGAGGACTTCGAGCAGGACGGGGATACAGGTGAGTCTTGAGATCTCGCGCAAGTTTGCAGACGCGATTCTGGAGCAATCCCGTGCTGAATACCCCGATGAGGCCTGCGGCGTTATCTTGGGCCCGATTAGGTCTGGCAGGGCTGAGCGCATCAAGCCGATGGTCAACGCCGCGCATTCGCCGACCTTCTACGAGTTCGACCCCAAGGACTTGTTGGCTCTCTACCGCGAGGTGGACGAGCTGGACGAGGAAATTGTCGTCATCTATCACTCCCATACCGACACAGAGGCCTACCCGTCCCGCACGGATATTGCATATGCAGGCGAGCCCGGTGCTCACTACGTCCTAGTCTCTACCCGAGCTGAAATTGCGCCTGAGACGGAGTTTCGATCCTTTCGGATTATCGACGGCGTCGTGACCGAAGAAGAAGTGGTAATTACCGAATAGGGGCTCGATTACCGATAAATGGCAAAGATGGCGATAATTACGCCATGTCAATCGAGGTACGAATCCCTACGATCTTGCGGCCATTCACCAAAGATCAAAAAGTTGTAGCAACCACCGGTTCCACGCTCTCTGAGGCGATCGCTAACCTCGAAGCGCAGTACCCGGGAATTGCCGAACGCCTCCTCGAAAACGGGGCATTGCGCCGATTCATCAATGTCTATGTGAACGACGAGGACGTCCGTTTTTCCGGGGCGCTTGAAACCAGTCTTAAGTCGGGCGACTCCATAACGATTCTCCCTGCAGTCGCAGGCGGTTGATTCTCGGCGAAGGTAGGCTACAAACCGTGAGCGATGCCCCCATTGGAATCTTCGATTCCGGGGTGGGTGGGCTGACCGTCGCGCGTGCCATCTTGGATCAACTCCCGCATGAGTCGACGTTGTACTTAGGCGACACTGCCCGCGGCCCATATGGTCCACGACCACTTGCCGAGATCCGCACCTTTGCGCTGGAGTCGTTGGATTTCCTCGTCGAACAAGGCGTCAAAGCAATTGTGATCGCGTGCAACACGGCAAGTGCTGCAATGTTGCGAGATGCACGTGAGCGGTACTCAGTTCCAGTTATTGAAGTTATTCAACCTGCGGTGCGACGAGCAGTCGCCGCGACTCGTAGCGGGCGTATCGGCGTCATTGGCACCCAGGCAACGATAGATTCACAGGCCTACTTGGATGCTTTTGCCGCTGCTCCGCAACTCACGATCACATCCGTGGCCTGCCCGCTCTTCGTGGAGTTCGTCGAACGGGGAGAGACTTCAGGCCCGGAGATCACCGAGATTGCGCGGAAGTATCTGGCGCCGATAATGCAAGCCGATGTCGATACGCTTGTTCTAGGTTGCACGCATTATCCGTTGCTTACCGGCGTGATTTCGTACGTGATGGGCAACGGTGTATCCCTTGTGTCCAGCGCAGAGGAAACCGCGAAGGATCTTTACCGTGTTCTGGTTGAGAACTCGCTCCTGCATTCGACCCACGATGACGCTCCGATCCACCGCTTTCTTGCCACCGGTGACGCGGCAGCATTCGAGAAATTGGCGCGCAGGTTTCTTGGTCCCGAAGTGGGACGAATTGAACATCAAGTATTGTCCTAGGAGAGGAAACGATGTCCCGTATCGATGGAAGAGAGAACTCTGATCTTCGTCAGATCAAATTCACCCGCAATTGGTTAGAGCACGCAGAAGGATCGGTTCTCGTTGAATTCGGCAAGACGCGAGTTCTCTGCGTTGCCTCCTTCACCCCGGGTGTTCCACGATGGCTCAAGGACAGCGGTAAAGGCTGGGTTACCTCGGAGTATGCGATGTTGCCGCGGGCTACTCACACCCGTTCTGATCGAGAAAGCGTCAAGGGAAAACTGGGCGGACGCACCCAAGAGATCTCACGCCTCGTCGGCAGATCCCTTCGTTCCATCGTCAATATGAAAGAACTCGGCGAGAACACAATTGTCATTGACTGCGACGTTCTGCAAGCCGATGGCGGCACGCGGACTGCGGCAATCACTGGAGCATTTGTAGCCTTGGTCGACGCCATCGCATGGGCCAAAGCAAAGGGATTCATTGCAGAGAAGTCCAACCCGTTATCTGATTCAGTTGCGGCAATCAGCGTGGGAATTATCGAAGGAGTTCCGATGCTCGATCTTTGTTACGAGGAAGACGTTCGGGCCGACACCGATATGAACGTTATTTGCAGTGGCGATGGACGCTTCATCGAAGTACAAGGAACTGCCGAGGGACAACCTTTTGACCGTGAATTATTGGATGCGTTGTTGGATCTTGCAGTTGCGGGGTGCAAGGAATTGACAGCCCTGCAACTCGAAGTTTTGGCGAAGTAAATCTCTCTATGAGCGCTTCTAGATTGGTTCTTGCAACCCGCAATTCGGGAAAGATCGTGGAATTTCGCAGGATCTTGGCCGAGTTGCATCCGCGCTCTATTGATCTCGTGGGGCTGGAGCACTTTCCAGAATTGCAGGATGTCGAGGAGACCGGGGATACCTTCCTTGAAAATGCGCTGCTGAAGGCTCGAACCGTCTGCCAAGAGACAGGGTTGCCCGCCATAGCCGATGACAGCGGGCTCTGCATCGACGCCCTTGATGGGGCACCGGGCGTGCTCTCGGCACGGTGGTCCGGGGTCCATGGAAACGATGGCGCCAATATTGAAAAGGTACTTGCGCAACTCGAGCAGATTCCCGATAGCGATCGCGGCGCCCATTTCACCTGCGTCGCGGCATTCGTTATGCCTGATGGACGGGAGAGCACGGCCGAGGCGATCATGTCTGGCACGATTTTATGGCAGCCGATTGGCACCTTTGGCTTTGGCTATGACCCCATATTTCTTCCGGAAGGAAGCGTACTTTCCCTCGCCGAGTTGGATGCGCAAAAGAAAGACTTGATAAGCCACAGGGGGCAATCTCTTCGAGCAATTGCACCGCGGGTAGCCGCAATGCTTGGGGCGCTGGGGTAACCTTCTCCCATACGTGTGCGCTACCTAAAGTTCGTACTGCTACCCGAGGAGTGACTGTGGCTGTAAAGAAAGCAACCGCTAAGAAGTCAGTGGCGAAGAAAGCGACCGCAAAGAAATCTGCGGCCAAGCCAAAGAAGACGGCGGCAAAGAAGAGCGCCGTGAAAAAGTCCGCGGTAAAAAAGTCCGCGGTAAAAAAATCCGTGGTAAAGAAGTCGGCAGTTAGGAAGGCGACCAAGAAGAAGGTCGCGTCTAAAGCGCCGAAGAAGGCTGCTGCCAAGAAGGCCGCTTCCAAAAGAGTCGCTCCCAAAAGGGCAACTGAGACAATTGTTATCCCAGAGGCTCCAATTCCTGCTTCTCGTAGTGCCCGCGTGGAAATAGTCTCCACTCCAACACCTGCCATGCCGGTCATTGTCCCAACACCTGCTGCGCCCGCAACGAGTGGAATGGCACCCGCCCAGGAGAAAAAGCCAGGTGCTTCTGGGAGAGTTGTTTTTGCTGTTGTCGTTGGAATCATCCTGCTTGGATTGATTGTTTGGGCAAAGGGTCACAACTCAACTGATAAGACGGCAACTCCGACTCCGTCAGCTACTGCAACAACCAGTGCCAGTGCAACGCCTTCACCAACTCCTTCAGATACGGCTGCAGTCATTTCTGCACATGAGCCGCCACAAGGGGTGGTCGCGCATTACACATCCACAGGCGCCACGATTTTTTGGAAGGCGCCGACAGCTGTTGATGGGCTTACGGGCTACAACGTAGAAATTTCAGTCAGCAACGGTCCGTGGAAACTGATCTCAACGGTTCCGGTTGCTCAACTTTCTCTTGACGTAACCAAGGAGAATACAACTGGTTGGACTTCGTTTAGAGTTTCAAGTGTTTATTCAGATTCACAGACATCTGCTGCGAAGGCTTTCGGTCTTCCAGGTACTTATTCATAAATCCAATTAGAAATAGTGGCCCTCGCACAGAAATGTGCGAGGGCTATTTTATTGCCTCCGTGTTGAGCACAGACAAAATGGCGTCGACATAGGCGGTGATGCCGTCGGGGACAAGATGAACGCCATCTGGTCCGAAGTATTCTGGATGACCATGCGAAATCTCGCGCCAGTCGATGACGGACGTCTGTGGGTACTGCTTGGCGTACTTTGCGATAAGTGCATCGTTGGCGTCGCGCCAAGGTCGCGGAACAGCAGTATTTACCAAGATAATTTGAGGCTGATTCTTGATCTCTTCAAACACGGCCTCAACCTCATCTGGAGTAAGGCGATTGTTGTTGCCGAGATCGAGCACTACGGGGGAGTTCGCCATGGCGACCTTGTCATGATGTAGCACCGTGATTAGTTCTCCAGCTTGTCGTCCTACCCGTGCATTAACCAAGCCGATTGGCACATGTTGGCTTAGATCGAACCGAATTCCAAGGATTACCGAATCTCCTGTAAGCCAGAGAGTTGGCTTGGCTGGATTGGGAATTTGAATTTGAGTTGCTGGAGGTGTGAGGCTTGTGCGCAGTGCCTCGCGTTGGCGACTGTCATAACCCAACGCATTCGCACTAACAAAGGACGTGGCAATAATCAGTGCAAGTAGTCCGGCGAGTACCGAACTTTTCTGGCGAATACGGACCTTCTTTGTTCGATACTTCATACCTCTAAACCACGACTCAACAGCGCCGGACCTGATTGGCAATTCAATCCATCGCAACGATATATCTGCAAGTGCAAAAACAATCAGTATTCGTAACGCATAGAGCGCCCATGTTGCGCCAGCAAGATCGACGGTTGGGCGGGTCACCTGGAAGATAATCCAGTGCCAAAGATAAATTGCATACGATCTCTCGCCGATCCAGAGGATTGGCTTAGTGCTAAGTAAAGGAGCAAATCGCGAGGCAGGATGTACCAGCGAGGTGATAATTGCGCAACCAAAGAGACCGGCCAGAGGAAAAGCAATTCGATATAACGTCGCATCTGTTTCGTTGATAAAAAGGAAACAAGCGACAATCCCAAGCAGACCTATAACCCCAATGCCATCTACGAAATCTTGTGCTCGTTTGGTGATCTTGGTGCTCAAATTCTGAGGTATCCAGCTCACTGCCAGTGCGGCACCAAGGAAGAGTCCAATGCTGTGGGTGTCTGTTCCAAAGTAGACGTGGCTGACGCGCTGGGTGTTCGTTGCATCCAAACGTAGCGAGAGAAGGAGCAAGGAGGCCCCCGATACGGTTGCGATTGCAATTGCTGCACCCGGAATCATTTTCTTTCCAAATTGCTTAAGAACTAGAAGCAGAATCAATGGCCAGATGAGGTAGAACTGACTCTCTACCGCCAGCGACCACGTGTGCTGGAGGAGGGGCGGACGACCGATAGCCTCGAAGTAGTCCTGGTGACGATAGACAAGGGCCCAATTCATAGTGCCCGTCAGTACAAAAGGAATGTCGGTGAGGAATCGCTTAATCGCTTCGGGCGCCCAGACGCCTACAAAGAGGGCCGTCGATACGATCATGAAGAGCAGTGCAGGCAGAAGACGACGAACGCGCGCCGCGTAAAATCCGCGCAGGTCTAGACCGCCACTGCGTTGGATCGAATCAAGAAGAAGTCGAGTTATGACGTAACCGGAAATGACAAAGAAGAGGTCAACACCGAGGAACCCGCCTGGAATCCATCCGAAACCAAGGTGGTAGAGCAGGACAGCAACAACAGCAACCGCGCGTAAGCCATCAATTGCGGGAATATGGCGGATACTTCGTTTTGCTGCCACCTCAGACTATTTCCGCTTCGCGGCGGCTTTCTTCACCACTTTTTTAGCTGGCTTACGCGGAGCATCAATTGCGGGCTTGGTTCGCTCGCTCGCGATTCTGATTGGTCCATCCTTGATGACAGTGTCGTCCGCATTCAGACTATCCACGACTGATTTCTGAAGTTGTGCAAGATGTAGGAATGCCGATTCAAGGCGCGAGCGGGATTGGTGAATGGCGCTTTCCGCCGCATCCAGAGACTGCACCTGAACTTTGTAGAGACGTTCGGCTTCGGAGATGACATTCGATAGCCACTGCCGATACTCCCTAACGTCGTGAGTTGCTTCCCCGATGATCCGTTCGCCTTCGCGGCGGGCCGTTGTTGTCAGGTGGGCTGCTTCGCGCTTCTTGTTCTCAAGAAGGGTCTCAGCCTCGAGTTCGATTTTTTCTCGCAATTCCTGAGCTTCAGTCTCAGCGACTTGCAGGTATTTTCTGCCGCGAGCCTCGGCACCAGAAAGAAGAGACTTTGCCTTCTGCTCGGCAGTTTCCAGCGCATCTTTTGCTTGGCGGGCAGTGTCGTTCAGCACTCGATCTGCCAAAGCCTGCGCCTTCGCTTCGCGGAGTTGGGCCGACTTGATGATGGTCATCGCCGTTTCCGTGGCAAGAATCTCGAACTCTTCTTTGGATAAGGCTGTGATGTCGCGGCGCGAACGCAAGTCAGCCAGTTGAGCTTCGAGTTCTCTTATTCGATCCACGGATCCGGGAGCATTTGTTTCTTCCCCTTTGAATCCGACCCAGTTAAGGAAGGAACTCTTCTCACTCATTGCCACTGGCCCCTTGTCTGCTGGCTAATTACCTGTAGGAGGACAGGTTAGAGCAACAAGGGAAGGCGTCAAAAGTGCCCCGGAAAGGGCGTATGAAATCGGCTATTTCTGGCGGTAAATGGCTATCGATACCCCGATGTATTGGGAGATCCATGCCGCGATGACGAAGATATGAAAAAGCTCATGGAAACCGAAGTACCGAGCGAAACGCCCGGGGCGCTTGAGGGCGTAAAAGACCGCACCTAAGGAATAGAACAAACCACCTAGCAGGATCGGGATGAGAATCCAGAGTCCGCCGGATCGGTACATCGCTGGAGCGAAAACGATGGCTCCCCATCCGAGAAGCAAATAGTTAGCGACGTAAAGCCATCGGGGGGCATTGAGCCAGAAGACACGTAATGCAACTCCTATGATCGCGCCTGACCACATGACGGCCAACAGGATTGTTCTGTCGCGACCTTCCAGAAGGGTGACAGCAAAGGGGGTCACAGAGCCGGCTATAAGCAGATTGATGTTGGCATGATCCCATCGGCGCCAAATCTTCTTATTCTTCGGACTCCACTTAACCCGGTGGTAAATCGCAGAAACGGTGAAAAGTGTTATGGCTGTAAATGAGTAGAGGGCGACAGCGAATTTAAGTGAATCTTTGCTCAGAATGAAAAGAACCAGGGAGGCAACGAAGACAACCGGGGCTGCACCTAAATGGAACCAACCACGGAGTTTGGGTGGCGGAACAGGCTCCTGCGGAGTTACCTCTTTGACTGACTTCATATTTGGGGAGTCTACGCCCCAGCCAATGCAAACGCATTGGTTAAATGCGCAGGCGCCGTTCCACCTGGAACGGCGCCTGCGCCCCCCGTCAAGAAGCTCTTGCTGCGGCAAAACCGCTCTCAAGGTCGGCCTTGATATCTTCGATGTTTTCCAGTCCAAGGCTGAGTCGAACCAATCCTGGCGTGACACCGGCATCCAGTTGCTCTTGCGGACTGAGTTGTGAATGCGTTGTTGTAGCTGGATGAATGACGAGAGACCGCACATCGCCGATATTGGCTACATGGCTGAATAGACGCAGCGACTCAACGAAGCGCTTCCCAGATTGAATTCCACCTTTGAGTTCGAATGAGACTACGGCACCTGAACCTTTTGGCGCGTACTTCTTTGCTAATGCATGCCACGGAGAAGAAGATAGAGATGCGTAGTTGACCTTCTCGACATCTGCGTGCCCTTCCAGCCATCGAGCGATCTCGTGCGCATTCTCAAGATGGCGATCGATGCGCAGACTCAAAGTCTCCAACCCCTGTGCGAGTAGCCAGGCATTGAACGGGCTCACCGCGGCGCCGATATCTCTAAGCAGTTGCAGGCGAATCTTGAAGATGTACGAAAGGTTGGCACCGAAAGCAGATCCGACTCCCAGAGCCTGGGCGTAGACCAAGCCGTGGTAACTCTGGTCGGGTTCGTTGAAATTCTTGAATCTCTCTGGATATTTCGCATAGTCAAACTTGCCCGCGTCAACGATGACGCCGACTACGGTGTTTCCATGCCCTGATAGGAATTTCGTGGCCGAATGTACAACAACATCGGCGCCATGCTCGATGGGGCGCAGGATGTACGGAGTCGCCACCGTATTGTCGACGATGAGCGGTACTCCGAACTCATGGGCAACCTTGGCCACGCCTTCAATGTCGAGGATTTCATTCTTGGGGTTGGCAATCGTTTCGCCGAAGAATGCTTTGGTATTTGGGCGAATCGCTCTGCGCCAGGACTCTAAGTCGTTGGGATCGTCGACGAACGTCACCTCGACCCCGAATTTTGGCAAGGTGTAATGGAAAAGGTTGTAAGTACCGCCGTAAAGACTCGGACTCGAAACGATATGGTCGCCCGCTTCGGCCACGTTCAAGATTGAAAACGTAGTTGCCGCCGAACCCGAGGCCAATAGGAGAGCAGCGACCCCGCCTTCAAGTGCGGCAATGCGCTGTTCGACTACATCCTGCGTCGGGTTGTTAATGCGCGTGTAGATATTTCCAAGTTCCGCGAGCCCGAAGAGATTGGCTGCATGCGTGGTATCACGGAATTGATAGGCGGTCGTTTGATAAAGAGGAAGTGCACGAGCACCAGTTGTGGGGTCAGCGATCTGACCTGCATGGATTTGAAGGGTTTCGAAGGACCATTCTTTTACGTCAGACATTTGTTCTCACATTCCTAAAAAGTTGTTTGGGCAAAGGGACTATTCGTTGACTTCATGGAGCAACCCGGTGGCGACGTCAAAGATGAAGCCACGAACTTGGTCGCGATGGGGTAAGAACGGATTGCGCTTAACGCGCTTGAGGGATTGGCGAACATCAACTTCTATGTTGTTGAACGATTCCGGTGACCACTCTGGTTTGATGCCAGTCTCCTCGTGAATTTGACGCTTGAATTCGTCGTCAGTAAAAGTCAACATCCCGCAATCGGTGTGGTGAATCAGGACGATTTCCTTGGTCCCAAGAAGGCGTTGACTAATTGCCAGCGAGCGAATTTCATCATCTGTTATTACTCCGCCGGCATTTCGGATGACGTGCGCTTCACCATCGCCGATTCCAAGTAGCTTGTAAACGTTAAGCCGGGCGTCCATACACGCGACAATCGCGATGTGCCGAGATGGCGGCATCGGTAGCGGTCCGGTAAATGTCTTGGCGAATTCAAGGTTGTTCGCAAGGTACTCGATTGTTACTGACACGGGTATTACCTCTCTCGTTTAACGAAATGGAATGGCGCGACACTAGCGAGATGGACGGGAAAGTTCTCACGAGGGTTTCTTACGTGCGAATCAACAGCAGTTACTCGTGCACGCATTCAGCACCGGGATTATGATGATGGTGTGAATAACGAAAACTATGTAGAGGGTTTAGGGACAGTCTCAATTCGTCCGATAGACGCTGATTATCCGCGGCCTCAAAGTTCGAGTATTTACAATGAGTGGGGCGAGATGGCGCCAGAAATTCGCGATCTTGTTATCGAACGGTGGCTCATCACGCTGACGCGGGAGGATCGGACGGAAGTTCCGGTCGGCGACCTCTCTGCGCATTCAGTGTGGTACGGACCCACTCCCGCCTCAAGGGCACTGAATATCGGAATCAGTATTGTGAATGAGTTCCGCGGCAAAGGAATTGGCGCCATCGCTCAGCGCCTTCTTGCGGAGGAGTTGCATGCGCAAGGCATTGTTCGCGTTGAGGCGCAAACCGACATCGAGAACATTGCAGAGCAGAGATCCCTTGAGAAGGCGGGCTTCAAGTACGAGGGGACTCTACGAAAAGCTCAAGGCAGGGCGGACGGACTGCACGATATACAAGTCTGGTCCCACGTCTTCTCGGGTGAGTTGGTTGCTGACTGAGATCACTCTGCCATCTGGTATTTCAAACTCCGGACCGATGTCAACGTTAGCGGGATGAGCGCGGCAACCAGTGCAACAGAGGCGGCGAGGATGAGCGTATGTGAAATTCCGATCCAACTTGCAAGTGGCCCGGCAAAGGCAATGCCAATGGGGGCGAGCGCGTAAGACCCGAATGCGTCATAGGAAATGACTCGCGAGTACGACTCCTCTGGAATATTTGTCTGCATCGACGTTCCCCATACGACGGTGAATAACTCGACCGCAACGCCTGCCACAAATGCGCCAAGCAAGACGACTCCCAGCGGCAACTGGAACCCCATGGAGTAGATCCATCCCGGTACTAGTGCGATGGCAGTCATTCCAAGCACAAGCGGACGGGAGAAATGGATCTTGAAGGAGACGAAGCCGCCTGCAATCATCCCGGCGGTGATTGCGGCAAGGTTGAAAGACCAGTTTCGCGGACCATGGCCGTTTGAGTTGAACGCCAGTGGGCCGAGGACCGAGATAGTCGCCTCGAAGCAGAGGTTCATGAAGGTAAAACAGATCACGATGGCTACTACCCACGATCGAGAGATGAACTCGAACCATCCAATCTTCAAGTCGTGCAGCATGGAGTTTTTCTCGCGAGCAGCCATCGGCGGCAAGTTGATGTTCCACACAAGCAACCCGGCGATCAAGAAGCTAATTGCATCTATGAGAAGTGCCCATCCAGATCCATACAGGGTGACGACGGTGCCACCGACAAGTGCGCCGAAAACGAAACCGAAGTTGCTTAAAAGACCTACCACCGCATTGCCTTTTTGAAGCGCCTCCTTGGGAAGTATCTCTGGAAGTACTCCTGACATAGCGGGCCACCAGAGCGCGTTGAGGATGCCAAACAACCCGCCCATCAGAGCGAGCAAGGGAATGTTTGCGAACCCCACGATAAATGAGATGGCGCTCGTGCCGGCAAAGAGACTGCCGATCACGTCGCTGCCGCCCACAATGCGATTTCGTTTGAATCGGTCGCCGATAACTCCGCCGAGCAACATGAAGATGATCATGGGGGCAATGCGCGCCGTCATTACGAGGCTGAGATCTGTACCTGTAGATCCTTTTAGGCTCAGCACTCCATATGCAAGGGCGATGGGAGATAGGCCATTTCCTACATTGGATATGAATCGAGAAAGGATGAGCGGAAGGAATCCGGGGAAACGCGAGAGATCTCGTAGATCACTAATCATCGTCAACCGAGAAACTGAACATTGCGTTCTGGTCAATCTGCTCGTAACCGATCTTCTGGTAAATGCTGTTACTGGTGGGATTTTTTGCATCCGTGTAAAGCATCAGTCGTGCACCTTGATCGAGGAGTTCCTTCGACAATGCGGCCGTCAGAGCACCTGCGTATCCACGGCGGCGTTGATTTGGTGGTGTGTATACAGGACCAATGCGCGCGATGTTCCCTGTCGGGGTATCTACCAACGGAGCATGGCCTGCCAACGACACCTTCACTCCGTCGACGATCCAGAATCGGTAGGAACCTCGGCTTAATCCGGCGTTGATGGAGCCTTCCGGATTTGGCATAAACACACCGGTGTCCTGTCCGAAATTCACATACCACTGGAGGATCAAGTCGAAATCTGAATGATCAGCATTGATCATTTCACCCGCCCCTGAAGGCGCGACAAACTTGCCCAATGCATAGAGAAGCAGCTCTTCCTCTACCTTCGCATCTCTTCGGGAGCCTGCGCTACCGGTCGACTTGTATTCCGCGATGAATTTCTCGACGACAGATGTTGGTCCTGAAACGCTAGGAAGCACATCATCGTGGAGTGCAACCGCGTGAGCGAGATCTCTGATCGCCTGGTCAGGCATGGGGGAGAGGACCATTCCATGCGGGGCCGTCCTCATCGCCGCGCCAATAACGCGATTTTCGTCAGAGGCAACCCACCAAAGGTACTGATCATAAGTAAGGCTTCCGTCTGAGACCGCCGTGGCAACGCTTCCGAGTATGTTGGTGCGATATGGGTCAGCAGCCCGCAATGCATAGGTGCGGGCTAAGAATTCTTCTGCAGAGGTGAGTAGTTCGATTGCCACGCGTCATTGTGTCATGCCGAGAATATTTCGCGGAGGGATAATTTCCGCGAGTATTCGATAGACCCATAGCGAAATAGTCGGACGGCCAACCGCAGCACAATGGCGGAAAGGATCCAGAGTTCGGCAACTACAAATATGCCCTGCCATAGAGGCAGGGTTCCGAAACCATTGCGGAGCATCCCAGTGACGGGTGCTGAATATGGGAAGAAAGAGAAGATCCGAACGATGAGCGCATTAGGCGAATTTGCGATCAGGGAGAAGGCGTAAAACGGGATAAAGATCAGGGTGATCAATCCACCGAAAATCGGACCGGCATCCTTGGCCGTGGGCATGGCGGCGCCCAGAGCCACCAGCGTCCCCGTGAAGAGGGCAAAACCTCCTAGAAGCATCAACGCTCCGAGGGTCATTTGCTGCGGGTTAAAGACTAGATGCGAGAAATCGATGTTAGGGAGATGGAGATCGCTTTTGAAGAATGTGTATCCCACGACAAAAGGCAGGGCGAAGATCGCCATTTGAAGTACTCCGAGCAAGAAAAGTGAGATGACTTTGCCAAGGATCAAGTTGGTTGGATTGATAGTCGTCAAAATCATTTCCGTCACCCGGTTCTCTTTTTCATCGAGGGTCGAGGTGAGCATTTGGTTCCCTAGAAGAATAATGATGATGTAGAAGACGACGAGAAATAGCATCGATGGGATTAGAGCGTTGATTCCGCCCGCGACGGTCCCATCCTTGTAGGTAATCGTTGTCGACTTGATCCCACCGCGTTCGATGGCAGTGAGTTCGGACGAACCGATCTTCTGCTCCACGCTCGTTTGCAGAATGGACAGCGCAACGGATGCGTACTTGCCGTTCTCAAAGACCCCCTTATCGATTCCGTAAACAGATACGACACTCTTGGAAGGATGAGCCGGATAGGCAAAGAAGGCCTCGACCGCTCCCGACTTCACCGCGGAAATTCCATCCTGGATACTTGGGGCGATGTGACCTTTGAGCTTGGCAACAAGTGCGGGGTCGATTAAGCCCGATTGATCGAAGTATTCGAATGTGAAATGTGCGTTTCGCTGATTCCGTGTGGTCGTGGCAGCGTGATTGTTGTCAAAGATGACGAGCGCAAATATCACCACGATCAACAACGGCATGGCTAACATGCCAATCCAAAACCTTCGCTTCTTTATTGTCCGTCTGATTTCGAAGGAGATGACATTCGTCAGGTTGTGTTGTCCCATGTTTATCCAATTTCCTTGAGATCGTCCACACCGTAAATCTCAACAAAAATGTCGTCGAGAGATTTTCTCGAGGGCGTGAACTTGCTGACCCGTACACCCGCCCCCACGATTTCTTGCAAAATATCGGCTAAATCGATCCCTCCGTTGGCCTCAAGAGTAGAAGTGCGATCACCATCTTGGGTGATTGTGTACGAACCTGAGCGCGGAATACGACCTTCGTGTTCGACATGGACCACTGTCTTTCCAAATTGATCCTGGACTTCTTCCACCGTGCCGTAAGCGCGGCTCACGCCATCTTTCAAAAGGATAATTCGGTCGCAGAGACGTTCGACTTCCTCCATTTGATGCGTGACCATCAAGACCGTGGCACCTAGTTTCTTCTGACCGTCAACCAGGTTCAGTAGGAGACGCCTATTTACTGGATCAAATCCCTTCGTAGGTTCATCAAGGATGAGCAACTCGGGATTGTTCATCATGGTTACACCCAGCTGGATTTTCTGTTGCTCACCGCTGGATAGTTTGTCGACCGAGATCTTCTCTTTGTCGACCAAGTCGACTTGCTCGAGATAGTCCATTGACCACTTGTATGCCGATGCTCGACTGAGGCCTTTCAGTTTTCCAAAATAGACCATGACGTCAATGACGGATTCCTTTTTATAGAGTCCGCGCTCCTCGGGAAGGTAGCCCAGTTTGATTCCGATCTCTGGACGAAATGCGCGTCCGTTGATCTGCAGACTGCCACGTGTCGGAAGATAGATGCCCAGTAGTGCTCGAATCGTTGTGGTCTTGCCAGATCCGTTGCTGCCCAGGAGTCCGAATGTCTCTCCGGCTGCGATATCGAAAGAGAGATCGCGAATCACATTTTTCTTGCCAAAGTCCATCCCGAAATGGTCGACACGAACAAGTGGCGTCGCTCCGCTCATGTCACCTACGGTAGTCCTTCACCTCAAAGAATTTGAGTTACTTTCGTCTCGGTTGGAAGTTCAGCTGGCCAATAACGAGATACCCCAGAGCGATTGCGAAAGCAGGTATGGCGTTCCAGCGTTCAGTTGAACTCCGTGAGGCCAGGTTTACCACTGCGCTGAGCGCCGAAAGGATTAAGAAAATGCGGGCCAGTAGGTAACTGGACTTGGACCAGACTCCGCTTCTCATGAAGAGTTGGACGATGAAGAAGAATTGAAAGAGCACGACGATTGCCTGGACTCCATAGGTTAAACGGAGAGCGGCCGAGAACGAGTGGAGTTCGCCTCCGGCCACGCGTGGCGCGACAGAGAGTGAATTGAGAGCAACGGATGCCGTGAGATACAGGGTCCATCCCAGGGAGAGGAGCGTGGCAACTAGGAGGATTTTCTTCTTCATGGCGTTCCATTTCTCATATTGGGCGTTCAGAACCTACCTCAAGAAGTCCACGAAAGGACATCTTTGACAACGTGAACTGCCGCCATGGGGTACTCATTCCATAGCGGTTCAAGGTGCTCGATAGATATTTCAAGAAGTTCTCTCGCGGCCGATTCGGGATCTTGTTCAAGAGCCTCCGCAATGAGTTTTCCGATTTTGGGATGGGCAAACTCAAATCTACGTGAGACATCCAGTTTGTCTAGTCGGGTATCGCTTGGGAGTCGTCTCGTGAAGACTTTGAGTAGTGCGGTTGCAGCGGTCCCTCGAATTCCCTGTCCCGCCGTAAGGATCTCCCCGCGTCGCGCGCGCCCGACTTGTATAACTAGCACGGAGAGAAAGTGATGGAAATCGGCAAGGTCATCGCCGACGACGACCTCCGGTAGACGATTCTTGGCGATATCTAGTGCCTTCTTTACGTCTTCATGGCCGTATGCAAGTCGATGATGGTTCACCATGCAGCCGCTGAGTTCATTGCAGTCGAATATTGCGAATTCGAGAACATCTCCTGTGTCATAGACCACTTTGAGGCCGTGCTCAGTCTCCCGAAACCAGAAAGCGATGGATTTTGCATTCGGCAACCAACTCAAATCCTGTCGTAGTGCTTCTTGGTCTCCGGCCTCTGTAAGGACGAAGAAGTCATGGTCGCTCCATTGGTCGACCCGTTCGGTCTCAGCGGTAGAACCAACTAGCACTAAACCGATTATTTTGGGGTTTTGAATACAGGATTCGGTGAGTGATTCTGAATACTTTACAAAACGAGTAAGCGTGTCTTCTGACGTCATTGATGGATACTAACGCCACGAAATGTAGTTGCCTTCATTTTCGGCTGACTCTGTACTACGGTGGCGACATGACAATGGAGTCACCACTGGCAACCGCCCTTGCCCAATTACGGCGAGCAGTAGATCAACTAGAACTATCAGAAAATGACTGGAAAACTCTCTCCACTCCGAGGCGGACGCTTGAAGTAGCCGTTCCCCTTCGTCGAGATGACGGAAGAGTCGAGATTTACAAGGGATATCGAGTCCAATACTCCACTACGCGAGGACCTTCCAAGGGTGGAGTCCGCTTCCATCAGGACATCGACTTGGACGAGACGATTGCCCTCGCCATGTTGATGACCTGGAAATGCGCGCTCACCAACCTGCCTTATGGCGGAGCAAAAGGCGGGGTAGCCGTTGATGTTCGCACTCTTTCGATCGAGGAGAACGAAAGGCTCACCCGCCGCTACACCTCAGAGATATTGCCGATCATCGGACCAGAACGCGATATTCCAGCCCCTGACGTCGGAACTGACGAGCGCAACATGGCGTGGATGATGGATACATATTCGGTCAATGAGGGATTTGCTGTACCCAGTGTTGTAACCGGTAAACCAATTGTTTTGGGCGGATCCCTTGGGCGAAACTCCGCAACCGGTGATGGCGTTGCAATTTCTACTCGTGAAGCGTTGAAGTTGCGCGGGATAGATCCGCAAGGTGCCACAGTTGCGATTCAAGGCTTTGGCAAAGTGGGTTACTGGGCTGCAGTGGCACTCGAGAAAATGGGTATGCGCGTAGTGGCAGTCAGCGATGTCAGCGGCGGAGTCACCGGATTCAAGTCAGTTGATGACGTTTTTGAGTATTCCAAAGTGAATGGCACCGTCATCGGCGCACCAGGCACCGACCATCTGACCAACCAAGAACTCTTGGGACTGGATGTTGATGTACTGATTCCGGCGGCACTTGCAGACGCGATTACACATTCCACCGCCCCTAGCATCAAAGCAAAGGTGGTTGTAGAAGGTGCTAACGCGCCGACCACACCAGAGGGGGATGCCATCATGAACGACAAGGGCATCCTTGTCGTACCCGACATCTTGGCGAACTCCGGCGGCGTGATCGTCTCCTACTTC
>DASXUM010000079.1:0-15307 GCA_036504835.1 Candidatus Nanopelagicaceae bacterium | reverse complement strand
ATCTGCTGAACTGGCTTGATTGGCTTTGCACCAAGTGCGATCCGTGCAGAAGCACGGACAGCGATAGCAGCACGAACTCTCAGATCGCGCTTCTTAAGCGCAATAGCTTTCTGTGCCTTTGTCTTGGATGCCAATAACGCTTTGGCAAATGATAGATTGGCGCTGCGCAGTGAGTTCTCGAACGATAAGTAGATGTTCTTGTTCAATTGTTCCCACATGGCCAGAGTCGTCTTGTAAGTGGCAACGTCGGCCTGGTAGGACTTTTCGTAACTTTGCACTGCGGCTTGGTAAACGCCAGATTGCAGCATGAACTGGGCCTCAGCGTTGTTGTAGGCAACTGTTGCAGCCTTGAATGCAGCCAATACCGTGGCATACCGTGCCGCAGTCTTAATTGGTGAATTGGCGGTCAAGACTGTTTGGTAGGTCTGTAGCAATGCTGCCGTCGATGCTTTGTAAGCGGTGAGGGCGGTTGCGTACGTGGAAATCTGAGTACGGAATGCAACCGTGGCTGCATCAAAGGAGGCCGAGGTGACGTTATAGGCGGCTAATTCGGATGAGTAGCTGGCCACTGTCAGATTGGCGCTTGGTGTTGGATCTACGGCATGGGCCGAAGTCGCTGTTCCTAGGATCATGCCCGCACTCAAGAGTGTGGCCGTGACGATTCTCTTCGATTTCATGTGTAACCTCCATGCAAATGCAAAGCAGGAGTGCTTTACGAAGTAAGAATGGCGTGGGAATCTGCGAAAGCCCTGCGCATTTCGACCCAGCACCTTGTGGAAGTGTGATTGTTTACCGGCAAGCAAAAGGCCCCTGGCGTTAGCCAGGGGCCTTTTGGCTCTCCTAAATTCGGCGAATCGAGTGCCGAATTTACTTCTTAGACTTTTCTACATGTGCTGGTCGGATTGGTCGAACTGGTCGATCAAACTTAACAACATCATCTTTTGCGCTGATCTTTGCTTCGATCTTGACAGGCTTAACAACCTTGGCGCCTAGGGCGTCAAGAGCTGCCTTGCGTGTAGCAATTGCCGTAGCAATTGCGGCTTGACGAGCATTGGTAGCAGCGGTCTTCTGGATATCGGTTGTCGCAATAGACATTGCGGTCGCGAAGGCTATGTTGGCATTGTGTACCGAAGCATCAAATGCAACATGTATGGACTTCTTCAAGGCCTCGCGCATTGCGACTGTGGTCTTGTAGCCCTGGTATACGGACTTGTATGCATTGGTGTAAGCCAACACAGCGGCTTGGTATACCGACGTCTGAGCCTTAAAGGTCACAGTCGCGCTGGTGTACGCAGTCATTGCTGTGTTGTAGGCAGCCACTAGAGCGGCGTATTGCGCAGCCGTAGTAGCAGGGGAATTTGCCTTCAGAATTGCCTTGTAAGTGGCAAGGGCAGTGGCATATGAAGTTTTGTAGTTCTGAACTGCCGTTGCGTATGCTGCTACTTGAACCTTGAAGGTCGCTGTTGCAGTCTCAAAAGCAATCAATGAAGAGTTGTACGCAGCTACCTGTGAGCTATAGGAAGCTGTGGTTACAGTTGCAGTGGTAGTTGAGTCGACAGCAAATGCTGCGCTCGTTGTGCCTAAGATCAGGCCAGCGCTCAGGATTGTCGCTGTTACGATCTTGTTTCTTTTCATGTGGAACCTCCCCGCAATTGCAAAGCTGATGTGCTTTACGGCTATAGATTGACGCGCTTTTCTGTGAGAGTTCTGCGGAAATTCGCCCACCAGTTTGTGAGAACCAGCGTTTCGTTCTGAAAAAGGACCGATCCGCCATTTACTAAGTGAAATCACGTGCGAATTTGTCGCGTGTGATCAATCCTAATTGCTGTTATTTTCCGTCCTCGTTCATCAATCAAAGGAGTAAATCATGGCCGTGCATAGCATTTCAGTACCAACCATCACAGATGAAGAACGTTCAAAGAGACTCATTGATGCCAGCGTATTTTGGAGTGAACGGATCGCCGAGGACTCAAAGTCTGCTTCCCTCACATACAAAGTTCATGGAGAGGCGACTGGATCAGTTGCATCACGTTTGCAAGCGGGCAACCATGTATTCCACATTGACGAACCAGCTGGTCTAGCAGGTGATGACATTGCCCCAAGTCCAGTTGAAATCGCACTCGGAGCATTCATCGCCTGCCAGATTGTGGTCTACCGACTTTACGCGCAACATCTTGGTATTGGCATCGAGACAATTGCCGCCGAAGCCGAGGGCGATCTTGATGTACGTGGTTTATTTGGAATCGACGAGAAAGTACGTCCCGGATTTTCTGAGATCCGATTGACGACTCGCGTTACGGGTCCTGAAAGCCCTGAACGCTATGCCGAACTTCAGCGCTACGTTGACACTCACTGCCCGGTTCTGGACCTTTTCGCCAATCCAACCCCCGTTAAGCTGAGTCTTGTTGCCAATCAATAGATGGTCTGCGCTTTGCCTGTAATCTTCACGTATGGAACCGGTTCTCGCGCATGCTCAAGATTTGATACGGCAAATTCCGGATTATCCGATTCCGGGAATTTCTTTTCAGGATCTGACGCCTCTGCTCTCTCATGGTCCCTCATTTCAGGCGGTGACGTCCGAATTCACATCGCTTGCCAGTTCATGTGATGTAGTCGTGGGAGTTGAGGCACGCGGGTTCATTTTTGCGGCCGCTATCGCCTATGGCATGGGTCTCGGGTTTGTCCCGATTCGAAAGAAGGGAAAACTGCCCTTTGACACGCATGAAGAGAGTTACGGTCTCGAGTACGGCTCCGATGTCGTGGCCATTCATCAAGATGCCATCAGTATCGGCACCCGTGCCTTGCTTATTGACGATGTTCTGGCCACCGGTGGGACTGTCTGCGCCGGAATCCGCCTCATTTTGCGATCCGGAGGGTCTGTTACCGCTGTCGGGACGGTGCTTGAGATTTCCTCACTTGAAGGACGTAAACGTATAGCTAGTGAGTTTCCGGACGTTCCAGTGCATTCCATTTTCACGGCATAAATGCGCATCAAGGAAATCCAGGGACTTCGCGCTCTAGCGGTTCTCCTAGTCATCGCCTTCCACGCCAAATTTCTTTCAGGCGGCTTCATAGGCGTCGATATCTTCTATGTCATTTCTGGATATCTGATTACCGGACTCCTATTGCGTGAATTGGGAGAGACCGGGTCGATTTCTCTGTCGAACTTCTACTCTCGACGTATTCGACGGTTGCTCCCATCTACTTTCCTCGTCCTTATCACTACAGCAGTCGTCTCGTTCGCGGTTATGCCCTCCAGTGCGCGCTCAAATCTCGGGCGCAACATCGTGGCCGCCGCGTTATACGTGAGCAATTATGTGTTTGCCTGGTGGCAGAACGATTATCAGAATCTTGGCGCGACTCCCTCCCCCATCATCCATTTCTGGTCACTCGCGGTTGAGGAGCAGTTCTATCTTGTCTGGCCCCTTCTCATTCTTCTGTCAACAAGAGGGGGACGGCATCGGAGAGTCTTCAAGGTATTGGCAGCGGTGACAGTGGCCTCTTTCCTACTCTCGTTTTTCGCAACGTCGAGATTTCCGATCTGGTCTTTCTATTCACTCCCAACGCGGGCATGGGAATTGGGAATCGGAGCCTTAGTGGTATTCGTCCGTGATTACCCTTTAGCACTTCGTAGGTGGCGATGGACGACCTGGATTGCCCTCGCACTGGTGTTTGTATCAGCGATTATTTTTAATGAGAATACGCTCTTTCCTGGCAAAGCCGCCCTCCTGCCGACTCTGTCGACGGCTTTCTTGTTGTTTATGATCAGCCACCTTCCGCGACTGCTTTCGGGAATCTTCAACCTGCGGTTGGTTCAATGGATCGGCGATATTTCATACCCGTTGTACTTGTGGCACTGGCCTGCGTTGGTCTTGCCCGTCTATGTATTTAGTGCGCCTTTGACACCCATCCAGCGGATCTTCTCAATTGGTCTAACTTTTGTTCTGGCCGGATTGACTCACCGATATGTGGAGAACCCCTTCCGGCATATCCATAAGCCCTTTGTTTCCGTTGTGCGAGTTGCTGCTGTGGGCACGTTGATTGTGTCGATGATTGGGGTAGGAATTTCGTACTCCTCGGCGAAAGAGTTGCAGATAAAAGGTGTCGCGGGCAGCACCGCTCTTAAGGCAATCACCCGATTGCCATCGATTTATGCAGATGGCTGTCAGGTGGGCAAGACAGCAACGTCATCGCCACCATGCGTTTATGGCGATATCCATGGAACGCGATCGATATATCTCTTCGGCGATTCCCATGCGGCTCAGTGGTTTCCAACCCTTAATTCCATCGCCGCAAGTCATGGTTTCAAACTGGTTGTGCTGACGAAGTCGAGCTGTCCGGCGGCGAATGTTCAATTGGCAGATCAGGGCGCATTCCGAAATGCCCCGTGTGTGCAGTGGCGGAAGAACGCCTTTGCAAGGATTGCGAAAGCGCATCCTTGGGCAGTAATCGTTTCAAATTTCGAGCACTACTCTCCGCCAAAGAGCATAAGCAATGGTGCAACATGGTGGAGAGTCGGCATGGTTCGAACTATCAGTGAGTTGGCGCCTTTGACGTCTCACACCGTCTATCTCCAGGACACTCCTTGGCCAAATCGAGATATTCCTTCGTGTCTGTTGCAGAATTCAGTGTCGGCGTGTGCAACGCCCCGCCCACCTGCTGAATCGTGGTTGGTCCACTCCACCAGCGGTCTAGGCGAGGTCCTCGACCCAACCGATTGGTTCTGCGCGAAGACTTGCCCGGCAGTGCGCAGCGGAATCGTCGTCTATCGAGATGCCACGCATATGAGCGTCGACTTCGCTATGCACTTGGTCCCACTTTTGACCAGGGAATTGACTGCCCTCACGGTGATTAATCGATGAGCACGTCGGTATGGCAGGATGCTTCCTGTGGCTGAGTTAATTTATTACTGCGGAACGATGGATAGCGGAAAGTCGACTCTTGCCCTGCAAACTGCCCACAACCATCAGAGTCGGGGTCGGACAGGACTGATGTTCACCAGCAAAGACCGTGCGGGAAGCGGTGTCATCTCCTCTCGGTTGGGTCTGCAGCGCCAAGCCATTGAAGTCGATTCTGACTTGGATCTGCACCGTTTCGTGGTGGACCAATTGTCTATGGGCGAACGAATTGACTATGTCATTTGTGACGAGGCGCAGTTCTATCAGCCTATACAGATCGAACAACTGGCCAAGATTGTTGATGGCCTGAGCATCGATGTTTTTGCTTTTGGAATTCTGACCGATTTCCGGACGTCCCTCTTCCCTGGTTCGGCAAGGCTCATCGAGTTGGCCGACCGCGTCAACACACTTCAAGTGGAAGCCTTATGTTGGTGCGGAGCACGCGCAACCCATAATGCTCGCACTTTGGGAGGCGTCATGATTACCGAAGGTGAGCAAGTGGTCGTTGGTGACGTCTCAGCGGGTCAGGAAGTTGGATATGAAGTTCTCTGTCGGCGACACCATATGCGCCAAGTGACTGCACGGGCGTCAAGGGCTGGTCATAGTTCGACCGATCCATTGCCATTTAACAGTTGATTCCTCAACCCTTGAAAGGCCTTCCATGAAATCTCGTGGACTTGCAGCGCAAAACTCGGCTTCTCCCCTCGAGTTCTTTGAATTCGAACGTCGGGATCTGCGCCCCAATGACATCGCCTTGGATATCGCTTATGCGGGCATATGCCATTCCGACATCCATCAGGTGCGTGAGGAATGGGGTCCGTCCATCTTTCCCATGGTGCCAGGACATGAGATCGTCGGCACGGTTCGTGAAATCGGTGAAGGCGTATCGAAATTCAAGGTTGGCGATCTAGTAGGTATCGGTGTTTTCATCGATTCATGCCGCACTTGTTCAAGTTGTCGCAATGGACTCCAGCAATACTGCGAGAACGGCAACACCGGCACCTACAACTCTTACGAGCGAGATGGCAAGACAATTGCATTTGGCGGTTACTCCAATAACTTCGTCGTCGATGCCGACTTCGCAGTGCGGGTTCCCTCGAATCTCGACCTTAAAGGTGTGGCCCCACTTCTATGCGCCGGAATTACCTTGTACTCACCGATGAAACATTGGAATGTTCGACCGGGCATGAAGGTTGGAGTCATCGGTTTGGGCGGTTTGGGGCACATGGGTGTGAAATTTGCCAAGGCCCTCGGCGCAGATGTGACGGTCTTTTCGCACTCACCGCAAAAGCGCGACGATGCCTTGGCCATGGGCGCCCACGAGTTTGTGGTGACAAAAGACCCCAATTCGCTTAAGAGCCTCAACCGCACTTTCGATTTGATTCTCAACACTGTTTCCGCGGAATTGGATATCAATGTATATCTGAAGTTGTTGGCTTTGGACGGAACACTTGTAGTGATTGGACTGCCCGGCAAACCATATTCAGTCGGCGTGGGGGCGTTGCTAGGTGCACGACGCTCAATGGCTGGATCACAAGTCGGTGGCATTCCCGAGACTCAAGAGATGCTCGATTTTTGCGCACTTCACGGCATCGTGAGCGACGTCGAGGTAATCCACGCAGATTACGCAAACACAGCATACGAGCGCACTATTGCCAGCGATGTGAAATACCGCTTCGTTATTGACGGGACGAGTTTCTAGAGGCCTATCGCGTTAGGGCGTGAAGTCCCCAGACGAATAAAGGAGCGATGGCTAGGGCCGGTAAAAGATTCCCAACTGCAATCTCTTTGATCTTCAGGAGTTTGAGGCCGATGCCAAGGAGCAAAACGCCTCCCGTTGCCGTCATGGCATCAACTTGATAGCCACTGAGGATGCTCCCTAGTCCCACGCCGATAAGCGTCCAGAAGCCTTGGTAGATGCCGACAGGCAATGCTGAGACCGCGACTCCCCACCCCAAGGAGGCGGCGAATGCCATCGCTGTAAAAAAATCCAATGTACTTTTCAATATAAGTTGATCTATTCCAGTTGACATCCCATCGCTGATGCTTCCGAGGATGGCAAGTGGTCCGATGGCAAATATGAGTGAAGAGGAGACAAAGCCTTCGACAAAATGTCCTTCGCTCGATGCCCGAAAGCGAACTCTCAATCTTTCACCAAGTCCATCAAGCCGGTCTTCGATTCGTACGGCTGAACCTAGAAGCCCGCCGATCAGAAGCGCAGCAAGAAGTGAGAGAAGTGTCCAGCCGCTAGGAAGAGATCGAATGAATCGCGGTGACCATAGGCTTATCAATGCGCCCGCTCCGCCAACTATTACGGTAATACCAAGCACATCGGTTAGCAGATTCCTAGTTCGCATCGGCATCTTGGCACCAACAAGCACACCGAGGGATGAGCCACCGATAATTGCAAGAATGTTGATTACTGTTCCGATACCCGGAAAGATCGCTAGCTTCATCGTGTCCGCAATGCTATACGAGTCATATTGCTCCGCACTGTTCGCCGTGTTTGAGGTAGCCTCCCCCAATGTTCTTCGGATTCGTGAGCCGTCTTGTCGAAGTTTTCAAACCTCATCGAACCATCCCGTTGACACCCTGGAGAGCGCAGACCCGTTGGGATCTAGCACCGCTGCGTGTAGCAATACTCGCGGCGTCATTGTTTCTCTTCGGCATCGGAGAGTCATTGCTCGTGCAATCACGCTTGGGCAACTCGCCGTGGATCGTCCTCTCCGAGGGAATTTCCAAGCGAACGGGGATCAACCTTGGGTGGTCAACCTGGCTTATTAGCTGTGCCGTCTTACTGCTGTGGATCCCTCTCCGGGAACGACCTGGATTCGGCACCTTCCTCAATTTCTTGGTAATCCCTGCGGCATTGCAAGTCGGGGTTGATTTCTTCCCCCAACAACATCGATTCCTTCCGGGACTGGCATTCGCGATCACTGGGATCGTTTTGGTGGGGGTCGCTTCAGCCCTCTACATCAGTACGGGGCTGGGACCTGGGCCGCGAGATGGCTGGATGACGGGTATTCATCGTCGTACTGGGGTGAGGGTCGGACGCGTTCGCCTCGGCATCGAAGCAGTAGTTCTCACGGTCGGCTTCCTCCTAGGAGGTCGAGTGGGGTTGGGAACGGCCCTTTTTGCCCTTTTTATTGGCCAGTCCATCGCAATCTCATGTGGAGTCCTGGCTCGCCTTACTCATCAGTAACATAGCTCGCGCGATAGCGTCTTCCCTATCTTCCTCCGGCTTGCGGGTCGTGAAACCGCACGGGGCATAACCCGACTCTAAAAACAGCGAAGGGGAAGAGCGTGCTTGATACTTATTTCAAAATCTCCGAAAGAGGCTCGACAGTCGGCCGCGAAATACGCGGTGGCGTGGTCACCTTTTTCACGATGGCTTACATCGTCGCCCTCAATCCTTTAATCATCGGTCTAACCAAAGACGGAGATGGGAAATATCTGGGTGGCGACGGCTCGCATCCCAATCTTGCGATGATCGCGGCGGCAACCGCGCTGGTTGCGGGAGTCATCACAATTCTGATGGGCGTAGTCGGTAATTTCCCTATTGCCCTTGCCACAGGACTTGGATTAAACACCTTTGTTGCCGTGGGTATCGCTACGAAGATGTCATGGGCCGACGCAATGGGATTGATTGTTATCGAAGGATTAATCATCACCATTCTGGTTCTTACTGGTTTTCGAACCGCGGTTTTTCGCGCAGTGCCACAACAACTCAAGATCGCGATCTCAGTCGGTATCGGACTATTCATCGCTTTAATCGGTCTGGTCGATTCAGGCTTCGTGCGTCGCACCGGAACCGGTCCAGTACCGGTAACCCTTGGTGATAACGGAACTCTGGTTGGCTGGCCAATCGTCGTGTTTGCGTTCGGGCTCTTCCTGATGATCGGCCTCATGGTCAAAAAGATCAAGGGTGCACTTCTGATTGGAATTGCGCTCGCAACACTGGCCGCGGTCTTGATTGAGAAAGCATTCAAGATCGGACCCAGCTTCATCTCCCCAACGCAATTCAATCCCAAGGGTTGGGGTTTGAACGTTCCGACCGTTCCTTCCAAAATCGTGGACAAGCCAGATTTCGGATTACTCGGACATTTCAGCTTGCTCGGTTCATTCAGCCGAATTTCTGTCATCTCTGCCATCTTGTTGATTTTCACGCTCTTGCTCTCTGACTTCTTCGACACTGTTGGAACAGTCACTGCTATCGCGACTGAAGCCGGTCTGGTGGACTCACAGGGATATATTCCAAAGACTGAGCAGATTCTGCTCGTCGACTCCTTGGCCGCAGTAGCCGGTGGTGCCGCCAGCATCTCTTCCAATACGTCCTACATTGAATCGGCTTCAGGCGTCGGCGAAGGTGCACGTACTGGGTTAGCTTCAGTGGTAACCGGTATCTGCTTCCTTTTCGCCACCTTCCTGGCACCGCTTGTGGCGATTATCCCTTACGAAGCTGCTACTCCAGCTTTGGTGATCGTCGGTTTCTTGATGATGACGCAAATTAAGCAGGTCGATTGGGAAGACTTGGGAATCGCTATTCCTGCGTTCTTAACGATCATTTTGATGCCGTTTACTTACAGCATCTCGGTTGGTATCGGCGCTGGATTCATCTCTCACGTCGTAATCCGTTTGATTCAAAAACGTCACCGCGAGATTCATCCGTTGCTTCTGCTCGTATCAGTGCTCTTTGTGATCTATTTCTTCACGGCACTGATCAACGTTTGGATCGGCTAGCCCCTCATTAAGCAAGGGACCAATCAATTGCCCGCTTCGACTGACTTGCGAGCAATTGATTGGTCCTGCTGAAAGGTCTTGAACCGAAGAACCCGCGGTATGCCGACAACGGACTTGGGTGAGGCGAGGAGATAACTGATTCCTCGGCAAAATACTTCGACAGTTCTTGTGCATGTCTTCCCCAGAGGATTGCGACAGCTTTTCGTTCTCCCAAGATTCTGGCAATCTCGTTTGTAACCACTTGCCAGTTAAGTTGGATATGCCCCTCGCTCTGACCCTGGGAGGTAGTCAGGATTCGATTCACTAACGCAACGCCTTGATCGGCCCACGAACTTAGATCACCCGAAGTGGGAACGTCGCCTCCAATGTCACTCTGCAACTCCTTAAGAATGTTAACCAATGTTTTTGGCAGTGATGTGACACCGCTTGGCACGGAGAAGGCAAGACCGGTCGCATGTTGCGGGTTTGGATAGGGATCTTGCCCAAAGATCACAACCGAAATCTGGGACAAAGGCTTGCGAAGTGATCGGAGAACATTCTCTGGCGCCGGGTTGAAACCTTTTCCTCGAAGTGCATCTTCTATGCGTTCGATGTCCTTGATTACAGGAGCGAGAGCTTCAATCCATTCGGGATCGACGCCATCGAGGAAATTCATATCGCTTTTGCGAAGAATCGAGCGCCTTCCTTGGCAACTGAAATAGGAAGGCCGAAGACCGCACTTATATGTTCGGAAGTTATGACGGCATCAATCGGGCCGGACACGGCTACTAGGCCGTCTTTCATGAGGAGAGCGTGGGTAGTGCCTTCAGGAATCTCTTCGATGTGATGCGTCACCAAGATTGTGGCGGGTGCGCTCGGATCGCGCGAGAAATTCGCGAACCGTGTGAGGAGATCTTCTCGCCCTCCTAGGTCCAGGCCAGCCGCTGGTTCATCCAGAAGAAGCACCTCGGGATCGGCCATCAAAGCCCGGCAGATCTGAACCCGCTTCCGTTCACCTTCGCTGAGGGTGCCGAATTCGCGATCTCCTAAATTTCGTACGCCGAAGGTGGTGAGCAATGCAATAGCGCGCGATTCATCCCACAGGTCATAATCCTCATTCCATCGACCCAGGATTGCGTACGCAGCCGTGAGTACAACATCGCGCACTAGTTCGTCCTCTGGAATATTCTCGGCCATTACCGAACTGCAGAAGCCGATACGAGGTCGCAGTTCAAACACATCCACCCGGCCCATGG
This sequence comes from Candidatus Nanopelagicaceae bacterium, assembly GCA_036504835.1. Classification (GTDB taxonomy): domain Bacteria; phylum Actinomycetota; class Actinomycetes; order Nanopelagicales; family Nanopelagicaceae; genus QYPT01. Next base: position 4,434 of record DASXUM010000079.1, on the reverse strand, counting down.
AATTGCCCAGAATCTCCACTTTCCCGATGGTGGGGAAACTCATGGCGGCGAGCAATTTGATGAGGGTGGATTTACCTGCCCCGTTGGGTCCAAGGATTACCCAGCGCTCCCCCTCGGTCACCGAGAAATTGACCGGTCCCAGGATCACTCGGTCGCCTTTGCGGACGCTGACATCGGAAAGGGAGAGGATTGTTCGTGAATTCATAGAGATAGAAAGATAGCGCCTCTCTGGCACGTCGCACTCCGCAGACGCGATAACCTCACCCCATGTCCGTCACACTCGAACCGACGTCCCATCCCTACACAGGATTGATCCTTCTCTCCGGACAGGATTCACCTGGAATTACCCAAGCCCTCTTTAGCGCCCTCTCCCCTTTCGCGGTGACAATTCTGGATATCGAACAGGTAGTCATCCGCGACCGACTGATCCTCACGGTCCTCATTTCGCTCAATCCCAATCATGCCGAGGCCGTAGAAGCCGATCTGGAAGAGTGCGCCGCCAGCCTGGATGTCGATATCGCCGTCTCGTTCTCCCACTCCAACCCCGAATCCATCGCCGCCAAATCCGGTCTCCTCCATGTCACCGCCCTGGGAAACCCCCTAAAACCTGCCGCAATTGCGGCGATTGCGGGAGAAATGGCCGAACAGGGAGCCAATATCGAACGGATCTATCGGACAGCCTCCTATCCCATTTCCGCCTTTGAATTCGTCATCTCAGGCTCATCCCAGCACCAGATTCAGTCGGCTCTGGCCGCAGTATCGGCGGATCTGGGGGTCGACATCGCCGTGCAACCTGGTGGCCTCATGCGATGGGCGAAAAAGCTAGTGCTGATGGACGTGGACTCGACCCTCATCCAACAGGAGGTCATTGAATTACTCGCCGCCAAGGCTGGAGTGGAGCCGCAGGTTCGAGAGATCACCCAGGCTGCCATGCGAGGAGAGCTGGATTTCGCGCAATCCCTGGAAGCACGCGTTGCTCTACTCAAAGGCCTTCCCGTTTCGGTCATAGATGAAGTTCGCCGCGAGATTTCCCTTACGCCAGGTGCGCGGACATTGGTTCGTACTCTCCAACGCCTCGGCCATACCGTTGCAGTGGTAACGGGTGGTTTCATCGAGGTGATCGAGCCGCTTCTCATTGATCTGGGCATCGAGCTCTACCGTGCCAATAGTCTGGAAATATCCGACAAAGTCCTTACTGGCAAGACGAAGGGTCCGGTTATTGACCGAGCCGGCAAGGCGGTTGCATTGAAGGATTTTGCAGAACTCGCCGGAGTCGACATGGACCAGACGATCGCTATCGGGGACGGTGCAAATGATCTGGACATGATCACCGCTGCCGGTTTAGGAATTGCTTTCAATGCCAAACCAGCGGTCCGGGCCGCAGCCGATAGCACGGTTAATCAACCGTACTTGGATAGCGTCTTATACCTTATGGGAATCGCGAGAGAAGATGTTGAGGACGATCAGAGTCGACAGGCGTGAATATCGGTAACAAGAATCCCTCTTGCCCCTAACGCCCACAGCGCGTCCATTACTTGATTGGTCTCTTTCTTAGGAACCATCGCCCGGACCGCAACCCAGTCCTGCTTCTGCAAAGGTGAGATCGTTGGCGACTCAAGCCCTGGTGTAATCGCACACGCTTTTTCAACTAGATCCTTCGGTACATCGTAATCAAGCAGAACATAGCGTCTGGCAATAATCACTCCCTGCAATCGCCTAATGAGAATCTCAAGACCTGGCGCAAGCACAGCATTTTTGCGTTGAATGAGAACCGCTTCGCTTGTCAAAATTGGTTCGCCAAATGTCGCCAAGCCGGCTTGGCGAAGCGTGTTACCAGTACTGACGACGTCCGCAATCACATCGGCCACTCCTAAACGCACGCTGCTTTCAACTGCGCCGTCTAAGCGAACCACCGTCGCCTGCACACCGGCTTTGGCAAGATAATCGTCGACTAGCCCTGGATAGGCAGTTGCCACTCGTTTTCCATTGATGTCGGCTAAGGACCAATCGCGGCCGGTGCTTGCGGCAAATCGAAAGGTTGAACCACCAAAACCCAACTCAAGAACCTCTTGAGCCGCCGCACCGGAGTCGATCAACAGATCGCGACCAGTGATTCCTGCTTCGAGTTCGCCCGATCCGACGTACACGGCGATATCTCGCGGACGCAGATAGTAGAACTCCACACCGTTATCGGGATCGGCGAGCACAAGATCGCGTGCATCAGAGCGTTGCCGGTATCCGGCTTCGCGCAATACTTCCGCGGAGGCCTCAGATAGTGAGCCTTTGTTCGGAACGGCAATTCTCAACACGGCAATCCCCTTAGAGGTATCGGTAAACGTCATCGAGGGTGATCCCCCGTGCCAACATCATCGTCTGCAGGTGATAGAGCAATTGGCTGATCTCCTCGGCCAGTTGCTCGTCACCTTCATGTTCGGCCGCGAGCCAGACTTCACCCGCCTCTTCAAGGATCTTCTTTCCAATGGAATGAACTCCCGCATCGATGGCGGCGATTGTTCCAGAACCTGCAGGTCGCTCGATCTGGATCAATTGGAGTTCTGCCCAGAGCTCATCGAAGGATTTCATGCCCATAGGTTACTGGACGATCCTTCTCTCAAGTTCGAGCATTTGCAGGGCAGCATTTGCTGCCTCATAGCCTTTGTCCTCGACACTTCCTGGCAAGCCGGCTCTGGCCTGCGCCTGCTCCAGGGTGTCGCACATCAATACTCCGAAGCCGATGGGTTTCTTCACCGTCACCATTAATTCCATGACACCAGTGGTGACTCCATCGCAGACGAAGTCGAAATGCGGCGTCTCTCCCCGAAGTACTAGGCCGACGGCAACGACTGCGTCGTATCCGTTGTCGAAGAGATATGAGCAAGCAAGTGGAAGTTCAAACGACCCTGGAACCCACTCGACGCGAATCTCTGAAACTGCGGCCTCTTCACAGGCACGTCGGGCACCATCAACAAGTGCCTGGCATATCTGCATGTGCCATTGTGAACTGACAATGGCGACTCGAGCATTTCCCAACTGTGGAACCGCTATCCGTGGTGCTCCTTCGCCGCTCATTTGACGTTCCCCGTTCCAAATAGTTCCTTGTCGCTTGGAATGATGTGGCCGAGTCGATCTCTCTTGCTTGCCAAGTACCGCGCATTGAGTTCACCTTGACCCGCGATCAGGGGAATGATTTCGACTTCCACCCCGGACTCCTCGAGCGCAGCGACTTTGGCAGGATTATTAGTAAGAAGGCGAATTCTCTTCAGTTTCAACATCTGGAGCAATTCCACGGCATCGTGCCATTTACGTTCATCTATCTCGTGGCCAAGCGCCAGGTTGGCGTCAACCGTGTCCAGACCTTCATCTTGCAAGGCATATGCACGGATCTTCTCGATCAGCCCAATTCCGCGGCCTTCATGCCCCCGCAAGTAAATGAGGACGCCCCGGCCTTCGGCCTCAATCTGAGCTAACGCACTTTGCAGCTGCGGGCCGCATTCGCATCGAGTTGATCCGAGAACATCTCCTGTGAAGCATTCGGAATGGACGCGGACAAGGGGCGCATATCCCGAAGTTGTAGGTTCGATCTTTCCCAAGGTAAGCACGACGTTCTCGTCGCCTTCGATTCCAGTAACAACTTTGACCGACCATGTTGATTTCTTCCTTGGCAGGGTTGCCTGAGCAGCGATATGTGCCGTATGTGAAACATCCTCATAGGGATATTCCAATCGCGCCAACTCAGCGATTGAAATGGACGGAATGGAATGATCTTCTACAAATTTACGCAATTGGGCCCCGCGCATGAGCGAGCCATCATCATTCACGAGTTCTGAAAGCACCGCTGCCGTCGGCAGGCCCGTCAGTTGGCAGAGCGCGACGCCTGCTTCTGTATGGCCCCTTCGTGCAGAAAGTCCTTGCGGATTGGCCATCAGAGGGAAGATGTGGCCTGGTCGAAGAAAACTTGCTTCTGTAGCGTCATCGTCAGCCAGGGCACGCGCAGTTCGCGCACGCTCTTCGGCAGATATGCCAGTTGTCACACCTTCCTTGAAGTCGATGCTTACCGTGAAGGCGGTTCCTTTGGAGTCCTGATTTCGAACGACCATGGGAGGAAGAGCCAGGCGTCGGGCACGTTCAGCATCAATAGCAACGCAAATGACCCCTGATGTATGCCTGATCATGAAACCCATTTTTGCGGCGTCCATCGTTGCCGCTGGGGCAATGAGGTCTCCTTCATTCTCCCTGTCTGCGTCATCGGTCACGATTATGAATTTGCCTGCTTTGAAGGCCGCAAGTGCGCGGTTCATCATGACTGTGCCCCTTTTGATAGTAAACGTTCGACATATTTGCCCAACACGTCGACTTCGATGTTCACCTGGTCTCCCACTTTCAATGTTCCGAAGGTGGTCTTGAGCGAGGTCTCTGGGATTATCCAAAGCTCGA
>DASXUM010000078.1:0-2417 GCA_036504835.1 Candidatus Nanopelagicaceae bacterium | reverse complement strand
AAAGTGCGTTGTGAGGGACTCGAACCCCCGACCCGGTGATTAAGAGTCACCTGCTCTACCAACTGAGCTAACAACGCGTGCCGTTCGTGCGGAACAGACCCTATCAGCGTCGCGGGGATTGGTCTGCCACACTGAAACAGGGCACCATAGGGCATGCCCAAAACAGTAGGACGAGCAATACTCGCAGTCGCGCTGGCTTTTGGCCTGATCGCAGGGGCAACTATATCGCGATCCCACGCGGCTCCTTTCATCGGCGTCGGGCCGGCCACATCAGTGCTGGCCAAGATTCCAGTAAAAGGCCGGGCCCCAAAAACTGGGTATTCGCGGGCTCAATTCGGTCAGGCATGGGCCGACACCGACCACAACGGATGCGACACGAGAAACGACATTCTCAAGAGAGACTTGACGAACGTCGTCTTTAGACCCGGCACTCACAATTGCGTAGTAGTCAGCGGCACCCTTGTGGATCCTTATTCAGGGACAGTCATTCACTTTGTCAGGGGAGTGTTGACGAGTCCTGAAGTTCAGATCGACCACATCGTCTCCCTGTCTAATGCTTGGCAGACGGGGGCATTCCAACTTTCTCTTGCCACGCGAACCCTGATGGCGAATGACCCTCTCGAGCTCTTGGCTGTAAAGGGTTCCCTTAATACTCAGAAGAGCGATGCAGATGCTGCAACGTGGTTGCCGCCCTTGAAGAGTTATCGATGCGCTTTTGTCGCGAGGCAAGTGGCAGTTAAGGCGAAGTACGGACTATGGGTGACGAAGCCCGAAAAGGCCGCTATGGAAAAAGTCTTAAGTACGTGTCCTAAGCAACTCGTTCCAACCAAATAACTAGAGAGCGTCGCCTCCGCGCTCGCCGGTGCGGACTCGCACTACAGAATCCACCGGCATCACCCAAACTTTTCCGTCTCCAATGGAACCCGTGTTGGCATTCACCAAGATGACATCGACGATCCGTTCGACTTCATCGTCCTCCGCCAAGATTTCAATCCGCACTTTTGGGATCAGATCAACTGTGTACTCGGCGCCACGGTAAATCTCGGTGTGGCCCTTCTGGCGGCCGAATCCCTTTGTTTCAGAGACCGTCATTCCTTGCACTCCGGCGGCTTGCAGAGCGGCCTTGATGTCGTCGACCTTAGCCGGCTTGATGATCGCGGTAATGAGTTTCATGTTCGTCCGTTCTTTAGCGATTGCCGGAGCCGGTTAAATCGTATGCCGATTCAGCGTGGAAAGTGGTGTCCAAGCCAGTCAATTCTTCCTCGTGGTAGACGCGGAAACCAATGGTTTTAGATATGACTTTGGCGATGATGTAGGTCATTGTGAACGAGAAGACTGCCGTGACGACGATGGCCACGAATTGCTTTGCTAGCAGTGAGAGGGAGCCGTGGCTGAATAAGCCGTTGGCTCCAACTTTATTGGCGACTGTTGTCGCAAGAAAACCGACGGAAAGCATGCCGAGGATTCCACCGACGCCGTGCACCCCGACGACGTCAAGGGAATCGTCATACCCGAGTTTGTATTTGCGTGAGACTGCGAAAGATGCCAGTGGGCCAGCAATAAGGCCGATGAGTAAAGCGCCGAGAGGGGTGACGAAGCCGCACGCTGGCGTGATCGCAACTGCGCCAGCGATGGCACCGGATGCAACGCCCAACGTCGTTGCTTTGCCTTCCCGTACTTTTTCGTAGACCACCCAGGACATTGCGGCTGCGGCCGTAGCAACTTGAGTGTTTATCATCGCGGTTGCAGCGAGACTTCCAGCAGAAAGCGCGCTTCCGGCATTGAATCCGAACCATCCGAACCAGAGCATTCCTGCACCGAGTAGAACGAGTGGCATATTGTGCGGACGCATTGGGTCGCGCCGGAATCAGTTCCGTTTTCCAAGAACAATTGCGAGCGCCAATGCGGCGGCTCCTGAGTTGATCTCGACGACTGTTCCGCCGGCAAAATCGAGGGCGCCGAGTCGGTCGACGATCCAACCTCCATGGCCATGTTGAGAAGCGAAGGACCAATGTGCGACAGGGATGTAGACAAGTGTCACCCAGACTCCAACGAAGAGAACCCACGATCCATATTTAGCGCGGTCGGCAATGGCGCCAGATACAAGTGCGACAGTGACGATTGCGAAAGTAAGTTGGAACATCGCGAAGGCAAGTGCAGGAATGTGGTGGCCGGGTGCGCCGACGGTTTCATTGATTGCTTTCGTCAAACCCATTTGGGAGAAGTTGCCGATGATTCCATGACCTGAGTCAGGGCCGAATGCGAGTGAGTAGCCATAGAGAACCCAGATGATTGTTGTGACGCCGATTGCCGCAAACGACATCATCATCATGTTGAGCACGCTCTTTGCTCGGACCATTCCACCGTAGAAGATGGCGAGACCCGGCGTCATGAATAGGACGAGGGCTCCACTTGCC
>DASXUM010000077.1:0-14680 GCA_036504835.1 Candidatus Nanopelagicaceae bacterium | reverse complement strand
GATCAGTAAGTTGGCAAAAGAACTTGCAGAGCATGTTCCTTCGGTAACGGCACTGGGGGTAGGGATCGGCGGATTGGTTGAAGACCACACTGTAGTGACAAGTGCCCCGTTTCTCGGGTGGTCGGACGTCCCGCTTGGTTCGATGTTGGAGAACTTGACAGGTATTCCCACTGTGATTGAGAACGACGTCATTGCATTCACAGAATTGGAGCATTGGTTTGGCGCAGGCCGTGGACTGGATCGCTTTGCCGTTCTCACCCTTGGCGTGGGTGTCGGCTACGGGTTGGTTATTCACGATGACATCGTTGTGGACGCGGATTCTGGGATAGGACTCGTAGGTCACTGGCCACTTGATCCCTTTGGGCCGCTATGCCCATCGGGACATCGAGGTTGCGCTCGCAGTGTGCTGACTCAAGAGGCGATCAGTGGTGCAGTCTCTGCAGTGCTGAATCGCCAGGTTGGTTACGAAGAAGCATTAGAGCTGGCTGAGAAGGACGAACCAGCTGCGCGACGAGTGGTTGACGACGCGGGTCGAGGGCTGGGACGCATGCTCGCCGCGATCGCGAATTTAACTGCGCCAGAACGCATCATTCTGGGAGGCGAAGGAGTTCGCTTGGTTGAAGTCGCGGCAGAGGCAATCCAAGAGGGCATTCGCATGGACAGAGATTCGCGCGCTCGCAAATTAGATCTGGTGACCACTCCAGGGGATAACACTGAGTGGTGTCGGGGCGCTGCAGTCATTGCCATCCAACGCTACGTGTTGGGACGTCGCCTTTAACACATTTTTATTTTATTCATCAGTTCCGGGAGTAGCCTGATAAATACAGGATCGTGGAGATGCTGCGGTTCTCGAAAAAGAGGCTAATTATGACTCCCACTGAAGGTTTCAAAGACAGAAGTGTGATCGTTACTGGAGCAGGTTCGGGCATCGGTAGGGCTGCCGCGATCCAATTCGCAAAGCAGGGCGCCAAAGTTCTTATTGCGGATCTTAATGAGAAGACCGCTAATGCTGTCGTCGATGAGATTCATGCAATGAGTGGTATCGCGATGGCAGTGACCGGAGATATGAGCGATCAGGCAGTCGTTGAAAAAGTCGTTAATACTGCGATCACTATTCATGGGGGATTGGATGTCCTGGTGAATAACGCCGGCATTATGGACAGCATGAGCGCAAACGACGAAGTAAGCGTGGAGGAGTGGGACCGAGTAATCAAGGTGAATCTCACCGCCCCATTTCTTCTTTCGCGAGCGGCTCTCCCACACATGCTCTTGAAAGGAAAGGGTGCAATCGTCAACACTGCATCGGAGGCGAGTTTTCGAGGAAGTTGCGCAGGTACGCCCTATACCGTCTCCAAGCATGGACTTATCGGCCTAACCAAATCCGATGCCGTGATGTATCGAAATCGCGGAATTCGAGTTAACGCTGTCGCACCTGGCGGAACCAAGACCAACATCTCCGTGGTGCCCATTCCTGGAAAGAAAGGACCTGAGATCCTGGGTGGGTACATGGCCAATGTGGGAAGAATTGCCGAAGCCGACGAAGTAGCCGCCGCAATTGTTTTCCTCGCATCTGATGCGGCAAGTGACATTACGGGAGTTGTTCTACCCGTTGATGGAGGCTGGTCTGCTGTTTAATTAGTTTATGGTCGCCTTGGCAATCTTCATCCTGATCATTGGAATCGATCGGTTGATGCTCTCTGAACGTTGGCCGGTCGTTGATCCAATTCGGCATAAATGGCGGCATTGGATGCCACGTGCAAAGGCTTTCCTGCGATCCGCTCCGGGTACCTACACGTATTTGTTTGTATTGATCATCACCACATGGGTCCTGCAAACTTCAAGCAGCCAGATTGCCGAACAATTGCTTCTCGAGCGGAGCACGAATCTGCACCATCTCTTCCACGACCCGATGCGAGTCCTCTTCGGAAGCGCCTTCTGGGTATCGAGCACGGGCGAGCTCCTATTCTCATTGTTGGCTTTTAGCCTTGTCGCAACGTCGGTGGAACGTTGGATCGGAACCGCGCGCACTGCCAGCGTGTTCTTTTTCGGACACGTCGGGGCGACATTGCTTGTTGCCTTCTGGCTCTGGGCATCACTGAATTTCACGGTGGTTAAATCTCCGACAACAAGTGCCAGAGATGTGGGATCTAGTTATGGGTTGGCAGCCTTGGCTGCGTTGTTGACGTACCGGGCACCGTCCCCGCGGAGATGGATATACGTGGGCGCCATCGTTCTTCTTATCGGCATAACGTTGCTAATTGATGCTTCATTTACCAATTGGGGTCATCTGTTCGCCTTCGGCATCGGGTTCCTTAGTTACGCATTTATACCGAAAAGAGTTCGAAAAAGACGCAAGCCTAAATCTTTCTTCGCCCCTTGATGAGGGGCATGTCAGATATCGAGGATGGGTTCTCGATCATCTTGTGGATAGGCAATTCCGCGGCACCAACCATAAGTAAATTCGCATTGAGTTTGCCAGGCGTCACGACAACCTCTTCCTGAGAGGCGACCAGAGTGTGTTTCCTGAATTCCTCCAGAAGGCGATCATGATCGAACTTGAACAACGAGGCAAGGAATCCCGAGAGAATGACGATCTGCGGATTAAAGATATTTACAAGGTTGGCGACCCCGATAGCCAGTGAATCGATTTGTTCTTGGAATTCGGCAATCGCCTCAAGGGAATCTGTCGCCAATACCGCGGCCTCGAGTTCATCCTCGGTTGCGGTCTTTAATCCAAGTACCTTCAGCAAGCGATCACGACGGACCGCCGCTTCCAAAGTGCCAACCAGGCCAGAATAATCTTCACGATCCGAATCAGAGATGCGTATGTGGCCCAATTCGCTGGCAAAGCCGGAAGCTCCGCGAAGTTGCTGTCCGTCGATAACGACACCTCCGCCAACGCCATTGGTGCCACCAAAGAGATAGACGATGTTGGAGAACTTACGGGCGCTGCCCATCGTGCGCTCGGCTAAACATCCCAAGCTGGCATCGTTGTCGATGAAAACGGGTAACCCCGACAATTTGTTGAGCATCGGCCCGAAAGGCGCATTGATCCAGTTGAATGCGGGAGCAAATCGCACGAGTCCTTCGGCAACCCGTACTTGGCCAGGGATGGCTACGCCGACACCGATGATGCGAGTTCCTGGAGATAGTTTCGCGCGCATATGAATAATGAGGTCGTTAGCTATCTGCACCGCCATGGCCGGTGTGAGGTTGGCGGGATTGGGACGACGCGCTTTCATCAATACTTGTCCGAGAAGATTTACGACGCCGACTGTTGTTGCATCCAGAGCAGTGTTCACGGCAAAGGCGACAACGTCTCCGCTGAGAGAGACGTTCACGCTCGGGCGACCTACTCCTGTGGGACCAGCAGATTGGGATTCATAAACCAGCCCAAGGTCTTTGAGTTCGGCAACCAAATTTGAAATTGTGGTTCTGTTCAGCCCCGTGCTTGCGGTGAGCTGCGCACGCGAGAGAGTGCCGAAGCGGTGGAGCAGTCCGACTAGGGCAGAGAGATTGTGTTCGCGCAGATCTTCGCGGTTGCGGCCGCGATCTGAGGCCGTGGAGAGTAGCGAATTGGGCACCGTGCACCTACCTTCTATGAGCCTGCCATTGACAGTTCGGACATAATAGGGTAAATTGTCAATTCAAACAACAAACTCACCCCAAGGAAAATACATGTCGCTAACGCCAACCCGCGAAGATAAATTCACATTCGGATTATGGACAGTTGGCTGGCAGGCCAGAGATCCCTTCGGTGATGCAACCCGTGCCCCGCTGGATCCCGTCCGGACTGTTCAAGAATTAGCCGCCCGCGGTGCTTACGGAGTTACTTTTCACGACGATGACCTGATTCCCTTTGGGTCCAACGAGGCCGATCGCGAAGCACATATATCCCGATTTAAAAAGGCGCTATCTGACACCGGCATGAAGATCCCCATGGCGACAACAAATCTTTTTTCACATCCGATCTTCAAAGACGGTGCACTGACATCAAACGATCGTGACATTCGTCGTTTCGCTATCAAGAAGGTCATGCGCAACATTGATCTTGCCGTGGATCTTGGTGCAGAGATCTACGTGTGTTGGGGCGGGCGAGAGGGCGCTGAATCTGATGGGGCAAAAGATGCCTACGTCGCCCTCGAGCGATACCGAGAGGGATTCAACATTCTTTCCCAGTTTGTGATTGATCGCGGATATTCCATCAAGTTTGCAATTGAACCAAAGCCGAACGAACCTCGCGGAGATATTTTCCTTCCGACCATCGGACACGCCATCGCGTTCATTAATTCATTGGACCATCCAGAAATGGTGGGTGTGAATCCCGAAGTTGGTCATGAGCAAATGGCCGGGCTCAACTTCGTGCATGGAATTGCGCAGGCCCTCTTCCATAAGAAGCTCTTCCACATCGACCTCAATGGCCAACACGGGCCCAAGTACGATCAAGACCTCGTATTCGGCCATGGAGATTTGAAGTCCGCCTTCTTCCTCGTCGACTTGCTCGAGCGATACAACTATCAAGGTCCTAAACACTTCGATTACAAGCCCGCGCGCACTGAAGACGATAAAGGAGTCTGGGAATCGGCTACAGCGAATATGCGCACCTACCTTCTCCTTAAAGAGCGCGCGTTGGCGTTCCGAAATGATCCGCGAGTCAAAGCCGCCATGGTTGAGTCACATATCGATCAACTGGAAGTGCCGACACTTTCCGCTGGAGAAAGTTGGAAGGACCTGGAATTGGATTCAATCGATGTCGAGGCCGCCGGTGCGCGCGGTTACGGGTACGAGAAAATCGATCAACTTGCACTCGAACATCTAATGGGAGTTCAAGAGTAAGCAATGGCTTCACCTAACGAGCCTGTTCTAGTTGCTGGCGTCGATTCCTCGACCCAATCCGTGAAGATTGTTATCCGCAATGGGGTGACAGGTGAATTGGTCCGTTCTGGGCGGGCTGCGCATCCGACCGGTACCGAGGTCGATCCGGAGGCCTGGTGGCTCGCGTTGCAGGAAGCCATTGCGGTCGCAGGGGGACTCGATGATGTGGCAGCGATTTCCATAGGCGGACAGCAACACGGAATGGTTGCCCTCGATAGCGAGGGCAACGTCATTCGACCCGCCCTCCTCTGGAACGATACGCGGTCCGCACAGGCTGCGGCGGACTTGAATGATGAGTATGAAAAACTCCACGAAGGAGAATCGATTGCCGTGGCCGTCGGGTCTCGACTTGTCGCTGCTTTCACCGCGAGCAAGGTCCGCTGGTTGGCCGATCATGAACCGGAGAATGCAGATCGCGTTGCCGCACTTGCCCTTCCACATGACTGGCTCTCATGGAAATTATCTGGATCGACCAGCATTTCTGGGTTGTTTACCGACCGATCAGATGCCTCTGGAACCGGATACTTCGATCCTGTCTCGGGCGATTATCGACGCGACATTCTTGCGTTGGCTTTGAAGAGTGATCGCGAGATTATCTTGCCGAGAGTTCTTTCTCCCTTTGAGATTGCCGCCGTGACGCCAGGGGGAACTGCAATAGGAGTTGGTTGCGGGGACAATGCCGGCGCGGCCCTTGGCGTTGGTGCGCAAACGGGAGATGTAGTGGTGTCTCTAGGCACTTCTGGCACTGCGTTCTCGGTTTCGACAACACCCACTCATGATCGGCGCGGGTATGTGGCCGGCTTCGATGATGCAACTGGAAAATTCTTGCCATTAGTCTGCACCCTGAATGCGGCGAGGATTCTTGATGCGGGGGCGAGGATTCTTGGGCTATCCCTCGATGAATTTGGTGAACGTGCGCTTTCGGCGGAACCCGGAGCGGGCGGACTTACATTGCTTCCGTATTTTGAAGGGGAGAGGACACCTGACCGTCCCGGAGCAACTGGGACGCTGACAGGATTGACTCTTTCCAATTCAACTCCAGAAAACTTAGCTCGCGCGATGATCGAAGGCATGCTCTGTGGTCTGGTCGACGCGGTTTCTCAGTTGGAAACGCAGGGCGTGGACGTGAAAAGAATTCTCATAATCGGGGGAGCCGCGAAGAATCCTGCCATCCCTCTCATTGCATCTGCGCTTTTTGGAAAACCGGTTTATCTACCGCAAATTGGCGAATATGTAGCCGATGGTGCTGCGAAGCAGGCGGCGTGGGCCCTGCTGGGGACCGAACCACAATGGTCCAACTCAGCGATGGATGTTGTGGAAGCTGAGCACTCTGCCGTTGTGATGGAGCGCTACTTGTCCTTAGTCGACCAAACAAAAATCTGGTCACGGTAATTTGCCTTGCTCTAGTAGGTAGCAGAGTCCTATTCTCTAAACATGGCCTATGCGACAATTTTGGTAGCTCTGATACTTATTGCCTGTCTTGTAAGAATCTATTTCCTTAATTCTGAGATCAAGGATCTTGATGAAGGCGCCAAGAAATTCCTAAGTAGGGTTGAAAGTTGGGTTTCCAATACCCCCAAAGGCGGGGTAGCAGTCCCTCATGAAATGCCTAAGGAAATTCAGGAAGCGCAGACGGAGTACGAGTGGGCAGTCAACGCGCGCGATTCGAAGAAGGAGAGTCGCACAATTTGGCTCGGAGCATCTGCGATGGCATTGGTCGCACTTGTCGCAGCGATTATTGAACTAGCTCAGAGTTAGGATAGTTCGCGAAGTATCGCCTTAGTTCAATGAAGGATTTTCTGCTTCTCTGGCGATATTTCTTTGCATTCCTCCAAAGACAAGCCCGTGAAATGGCTTGATGAAGGTCCAGTAGAGACCTCCAGCTGGGCCGAGTGGATGGAAGAGTGCCCTCTGACGAAAGAGTGTTCGGCCATCTGCGTCTTTGTCGACTATCAACTCAAGCCAAGCCAGCCCGGGCAGTTTCATCTCTGCTCTGAGGCGAAGCAGGTGACCTTCTTCGAGTTCTTCGACGCGCCACCAATCAAGGGCGTCTCCCACCACTAGGTTGAACGGGTCCCGTCGTCCGCGTCGCAATCCGGGACCACCAACAAAACGATCGAGCAAACCGCGCGACCACCACCCAAAGCGCCATGAATACCATCCATGTTCTCCGCCAATGCCTTCGATCACTTTCCAGAGTTGCTCCGGCGTGCTGTCAACGATCCGTTGCCGTTCATCGACATAGAGGGATCCACCTGCCCATTCTGGATCGCTGGGTAATGGATCACTTGGTGCCCCGACATGCGCCGCTGACGTCCAACGCGTGGTTACGCGGCCATCCTGAATTCGCTGAAGTGCGAGTTCCACCGCCCGATGAAATCCGATTAGCCCTTCAGACGGATTAGGAATGTATTTTGCAATGTCATTCTCCTTGCAGACCACTTCATTGATGAGGCTTTCCATCAATGGACGTGCGATCTTCTTGGGCACTGGAGTAATAAGGCCAACCCAGTGGCTTGATAATGATGGACTCATGAAAGGCAGAGACATGATTTTGCGGGGTTTGAGACCGGCAACTTGTGCGTAGACGACCATCATCTCTCTGTAGGTCAGAACGTCCGGTCCTCCAATGTCGAATCCTCGGCTCACGTTCGCAGGCATATCTGCTGACTTGACGAGATAGTGGAGAACGTCGCGTACTGCAATGGGTTGAATTCGACTATCGACCCAACGCGGCGTCACCATAATTGGAAGCCGTTCGGTGAGGTATCGAAGCATTTCAAAGGAGAGCGAACCAGAACCGATGATGACCGCTGCACGCAGAACCGTAGTCGGTACTCCGCTGGCGAGGAGAATTTCACCTACTTCTTTTCGCGATTGCAGATGTGGACTAAGGATTTCTTCCTTGGGATAGAGTCCGCCGAGATAGACGATGCGCTCCACTGCGGCTTCTTTGGCAGCATGAGCAAAATTCTCCGCAGTTGTTCGATCCAGATCGGCAAATTGTGACCCTGCCCCCATCGAGTGGATGAGGTAGTAAGCCACTTGTACGTCGCGGAGAGCTTCAGCAAGGCTACGGGGATCTTCTGCATCGGCCTGTACAAACTCCACCTCATCGAACCATTCACGGTCTGAGAGATTTCTAGGTTGGCGTGCCATGACGCGTACGGTCATGCCAGCGGCAAGTAACTCCGGGATTAAGCGACCGCCGATGTAACCGGTTGCGCCCGTAACGAGCGCCCTGCGTTTGTGTGGGTCGACCATGGATAGAGAGCCTACGGCACCAGAGATCGCCTCGACGATTGTGGCTATGCCACCACGGCAACCCGTTGGACATGTTGGGCCGTTGAGAGCATTGCAATCGTGGATTCGGCCCCTTGATTGAGATTGGGTCCGTGTCGATGCAAGCCGTCATACCCTGCACCAGTGTCTGGGATGAACATTTTTGCATCAACATCATTCAAGCCAAGAAACCAGAGCCAAGCTCGATGGACTTCCGTCAGCCACTTGTCGTCGCCCGTAATAGTCCAGGCCCGAACACATGCGCTGGCGATGGCAGCTAATTCAATGGGTTGTTGGTCAAAGCCTGGTTTCACTTCTCCTGGGCCGCGCCCACCGACCGGAGTCACCGAAAACCGATCGCCATCAGTTTCAATTTCTATAAGGAACTCCAACATGCGAATTCCCGCATTGATGGTCTCGGTGTCGTCTAAGGTCTGTCCGGCAAGCAAAACTGCTTCCGCGATCGAGCCATTGCTGTATCTCAATCGTGGCTCTGGCCAATACCACGTTGCGGAGGAATCAACAGGGAGCGCTTTGCGGCGGAGTTTACGAAGTATTTTTCGGGCAGAGGCGTCCTTTGGATGAGCAAGAAGTACTTCGCCAGCCCCTAATGCTGCAAAGACGAGTGTCATGAGATCGCGCGTGGAAGCAAGCGTGAGTGTGCGAAATCCTTCAAGTGCGCGTCGGCGCTGAATTTCCTTGGGGGCATGAACTGCGGTTACGCCGAGCGCCCAGACGGCGCGACCCCAGCAGTCTTCAACCGCTGGACGATCCGTCCAAATTCCTTGCGTGTTCATTCGATTATGGCATCGTCCATCAGGTCTGATTGCTTTGAGGATGAAGTTGAGGAAATTGTTAAGCATGAGATGCGATTCTTCATCAAGGTCCGGTTCGCGACAGAGCAAGATGAGAGCCCGGGAGACATCGTCAACACAGTATCCATGCTCGAGGCGGGGTTCATGTAATTTGGCATGTTCGAAAAGCCCCAGTGGAGTGCTCATCGCTTTCAGGTGCGTCAGCGGAAGTCTGATCATAGTTTCAGCTCTCACGCGGCAACTTCGGAACGGATCAGGCGAGTTGCCAGACGTACGTAACGTGCAGCAACCGCGGGCCAGAGAAGATCGGAAGCCATGATTCTTGCGCGGTTCGACATGCTCTGCGCCAACTCTGGTTCCTCCAATATTTTTCGGATTCCCTCAGCAATGGCGATCGGATCACGGTGCGCAACAACAAGCCCCGCGCCAGTGGCGAGGAGTTCGTTGGCATGGGGAAAACCGGTTGCAACAACTGGTCGCCATGCGGCGATGGCTTCAATGAGAACGCCCGATGTTGCCTGATCTGTGGAGTCGTACGGCAGCAGAATTACGGAGGCGGTGGAAATTAGGTCATCCAGTGTTTCGGCGCTCATGTAGTCACCCTGAAGCACAACGCTGTCCTTCATCCCTAATTTGTCGACGCGGTCCTGCAGACTCCGACGGTAGGCCTCGCCATTTCGTTCCAAGACTTTTGGATGCGTCCGACCCGCTACGACATAACGAGGAGTGTTTTTCATGTCTCGAAGCTTGTGCATTGCTTCGATCGCCCACTCGATGCCTTTTCCTGGACCTATCAACCCCCATGTCAGAACCAGAGGAGAGTCTCCGATTCCCTTGTATTCGGGGTTGGCGACGGGTCTCGCGCCGTGGGGTATTGGGAAAATCTTCCGCGGGTCAACGAGATAATTAGCCACCAACTGATCTCTCGATGACCTGCTCATCGTCACAACTGCTGACGCAAGTGAGCAGATCTTCATGAAGACGGCCCGTTGGTTGACCGTTGGCTCAGCGAGCACGGTATGGAGCACGACAATGGTCGGGATTCGTAGACTTTGAAGGAGGGTGATGGCTTCTTCACCATCGACTCCGCCGTAGATGCCGAACTCGTGTTGAATGATCGCAACGTCCAGCTCATTGAGAAGGTCTGCGGCAATCTGAAGTGAATTGGGCTGGCCGGCTCTCATAATCGAGACTACTTCTGCGGAGTCGAGCTCCGATGAGGTGGTCTCGTCGGAATCAACGAGGCGAACTACTGAAACACTGTTCTTGGGGTCTTCTTGTATGGCCGATATCAGCGAAGCGCTGAAAGTGGCGATACCGCAATGGGTGGGCGGATAGGTATTTACAAAGCCGAATTTTGTTCCCATATGTACTCTCCCTACATAGTCGAGAAGTGCATGCTGTGAGTTCAATGAGGCACTCTGTTCGCACCCTCAATTTGATACTAACCCCATATCCTCCAATCTCGGCATCGGCTTACGATTGCTGAGCGTGACTATCAGAGCATTCACAGCAAGTTGAGCGTGTAGGTGGGTTTAACTCAGGAACGAGTTGTCTCGTCTCAAAGGCATTGCCAGTAAGGTGAAAGTTATGAAACAACTCATCGTGTTCGACCTCGACGGCACTCTTGCGGAGAGCAAATCCTCAGTTGATGCTGAAATGGTCGAGTTGCTCAATGCGCTTCTACGTGTGGCAAAGGTGGCAATAATCTCCGGGGGAGACTGGCCCCAATTCGAGAAGCAGGTGCTTTCTCAGAAGTTTGCCTCTGATGGGCTCGTCAATCTATCTCTGCTGCCGACTTGTGGCACTAAGTTCTACACCTTCAAGTCGGAATGGGTCCCTCTTTATTCGGAAGATCTCACCAGCGCCGAAAAGAAGAACATAATCTCCTCGTTGCGAGTGGCATCCGAACTCCTTGGTTTCGTCCCAGCGAAAGTGTGGGGTGACGTGATTGAAGACCGAGGCAGCCAGATCACCTACTCGGCACTGGGACAAGATGCACCGTTGGATGAGAAGAAAGCATGGGACCCAGATTTCGCCAAGCGAAAGAAGATGCAGACAATCCTAAATAAATCCCTCCCCGATTTCTCCGTGCGACTAGGGGGTACTACTTCCGTGGATGTCACTCGGGCTGGAATCGACAAAGCATATGGGATAGAAAAACTCACCGACACTTTGAGCATAAGCAAAGAGAACATGATCTTCATAGGAGACGCAATCTTCCCGGGCGGCAACGATTATGCCGTTAAGGAAGCTGGCGTGTATTCGATTCTCGTACGTGATCCAAACGAGTCAAAGAGAGTTATCGAGGCGATCGTTGCTTGCTTGATCTAAGGCTTTCCGTGCACCACCAAGACGGGGCACTCGGCTCGTTCGGCACACGATGAACTCACAGAGCCGAGAAGCAAGCCACTAAAACCACCAAGCCCTCGCGACCCGACGATTAGCATTTCTGCATCTTTGCTGGCATCCAGAAGCACGAAGGTTGGGTGGCCTTGACTTATGCTTCCCTTAAATCCTGCGGGTCGTTCTTTGCCAAATACAGAGTCAAGAGTGTGGTTGAGAATTTCTTTGGCCGTTTCATCTGGTTTCCAGACTCCTGGGACTCCTCCTTCGAGGCCGAATACAATTGGGTATTCCCACGCAACAATTGCGTGAATCGTGGCACCCAAACTTGGAGCCAGCCGCACCGCCCATCGAAGCGCGTTCTTAGAAGAATCGGAACCGTCTATTCCGACGACGATGACGTGATCGGATTTACTTTGTTGTGTCTCCATTGGAGTAGCTTTCTGGAGAGTCTCTTAATCTCCACCTTTACTTTAGACCGCCGAGTTCGCGTTGAATAGAACACACTCCGCGTATGCCGCATCATTGCTGAGCACTGCCTCTCGCGCGCTCTATTCCAGAAGTATTATCTTTGATTGCGGAGGAATCCACCTCTAGTAAAGGAATACGGCAATGGCTACAAAGGAAATACAAGTTCAAAAACCCGCAGTATTACGACCCCTAATGGACCTTCCAATCCTTATGGATTGGTTCGATGACTTTGTGCCCTTCAGTTTCTCCTTGCGTAATGAACAGACGCATCCAATCAAGATTGAAGAATTCATGAAGGACAATGAGTTGACCGTCCGAGCAGAACTGCCTGGAGTTGATCCAGATAAGGATATTGAGGTCACGGTCGGCGAGGGCATGCTCACCATCAAGGGGGAGCGCCGTGAAGAGCATAAGGGGGCTGAAAGGTCGGACTTCCACTACGGAAGTTTCATTCGCTCTATCGCCCTTCCAAATGGCACGGACGAAAAGAGTGTCCATGCAACCTACAAGGACGGCATTCTGGAAGTTCGGGTCATGCTTAAGCCGGTCGAAAGCAAGATGACAAAAGTCAAAGTAGATCGCGCTAAATAAATTGATACATAGCAGGCTGGCTCGCGCAACATCCTGAGTGCGGCAGTTCTCTCGTTAGATTGCGCGGGCCGGTCGGCTATTTCAAGTGCGTGTTGGCGTAATCGCCGCCCGCAGCCGTGAGCGTGTAGATGCCCTCCGACAGTTCTTCGATAAATTCATTTGCTAGTAGTTGATCCCGCGCATCTTCCCAATCTGTAGTTGAGCGACTCGAATCTGGGTTGTTGAGGGTGTGACCGTTTACTTCGTACTTGACCACGCGATCGTGCACTGTGCGGGAGAGTTCGCCGGTTGCAGAGTGTGATAGTTCTTGTAGGAGTTTCAATGCTTCTCTAGTTAAGTCTAAGTTCATGAGTGACTTCCAATGTAGAGCTTGAGGGTTTCAGTGTAATCCTGGAAAACGAACTGTGCTACGTTGATATCGTCTCACTTATCAAGGAAGAAGTAGAGATGGTCCATGCAATTAGGCCCAGCACTCTTGATGTAATTCGTCAAGAAGCACTCGCGTTACGTCATGACGAACTCTCTGATTATGACACGCTGATGAATGCGTTGGGCGATGCCAGATTTGTTCTGATTGGCGAAGCATCACACGGTACGCACGAGTTTTATAGGGAACGCGCCCAGATTACAAAAAGACTCATTGAGGAGAAGGGTTTCCTCGCAGTTGCGGTTGAGGCGGATTTTCCCGATGCCAACCGGGTCAATCGTTATGTGAACGGAAGTGATGTCGACTCTGATGTTGCGGAGGCATTGGAAGGATTCCAGCGCTTCCCCGCGTGGATGTGGCGAAATGCGGATGTACTGGACTTCATCGGATGGTTGCGTACCTACAATGACTCTCTTCCTTTGGGAGGGAAGAAAGTCGGATTCCATGGCCTAGACCTCTACAGCCTTCATTCGTCCATTGACGCAGTTCTGGACTATTTGAAGAAGGTCGATCCAGAGGGAGCCGTCCGCGCCCGAGAGCGTTACTCATGCTTTGACCACTTTGGAAGTGATTCGCAGCGGTATGGCTACCAGACTTCTAAGGGGTTAGCGGATTCTTGCGAAGATGAAGTGGCTCAGCAGTTGGCAGAGCTTCACGAACGTTCTGCAGAACTAGCCCGGCGTGATGGGCGCGTTGCCGCCGACGACTACTTTTATGCCGAGCAGAATGCCCGCCTCGTGAAGAACGCGGAAGAGTACTACCGGATGATGTATCGAAGTGACGTCTCATCGTGGAACTTACGTGACATGCATATGATGGAAACTCTGGTCGCATTGGATAAGCATCTTTCAGAACCGAAAAGCAAGGCCAAGATAGTGGTGTGGGAACATAATTCGCATGTGGGAGATGCGAGTGCGACGGAGATGGGGGCGCGAGGAGAATGGAATGTCGGTCAGCTAACCAGACATCGTTACCGCGAGGAGTCGTTTCTCATCGGTTTCACCACATATTCCGGAACGGTCACAGCGGCTTCTGACTGGGGAGGCGAAGCTGAGAGAAAGCACGTCCAACCGGCACTTTCCGGCAGTTATGAGAAGTTGTTTCACGATACGGGCATGGAGCGTTTTCTTCTCCTAATGAGCGAGGGGAGTGAAGTGAGGGAGGCGCTGAGCAAGCGACTGCTGGAGCGCGCTATCGGTGTTATCTATCGCCCCGAGACTGAGCGCCAGAGCCACTACTTCCAGGCGTCGCTGTCGCATCAATTTGATGCGGTAATTCATGTCGATCACACTCGCGCTGTGGAGCCTCTGGAAAAAAGTGTGAGATGGGAAGCAGGCGAAGTGCTGGAAACCTTCCCATCGGGGATGTAGTGGTGAGAAGCGAGTTCGGGTTACTGACCCTGAGTGAGGATGATAGGCGAGTACTTGCCGTGTGGGCGGCTGACTGTGCCGAAAGGGTCTTACCGCTATTTGACCGTGTCGCACCGTTAGATACACGTCCGCGCGAAGCCATCGATGGCGTGCGAGCATTTGCGCGAGGGGACATGCGAATAGGTCCAGTGCGCGCACTCTCTGCAAAGGCGCACGCGGCTGCGAGAGAAGTTGGCGACGACGCGGCAAAGGCTGCAGCGAGGGCTGCGGGCCACGCTGCAGCGGTCGCTCATATGGGTGCCCATGCACGCGGAGTCGCTTACGCGGCGGTGGCGGCCGGGCTGGCAAACTCCCATGATCCAGACGCGGCCAACGCGGAGATGCGATGGCAGATAGAGCACGCCACTGCGCAAGTCCGCGACACGTTACTTAGACTTCCGCAACCCACGCGATCTGGCGGGACTCTATCTGCCCTGATGTGCGATATGTATGAAGAGTTTACG
>DASXUM010000076.1:0-13240 GCA_036504835.1 Candidatus Nanopelagicaceae bacterium | reverse complement strand
CGCTCCGACAGACAAGATTGCCGACTGCGGAGGATTGAGGATCGCGAAGAATTCATCGGTTCCGTACATTCCAAGATTGGTCACCGAGAATGTTCCGCCTTCAATCTCATTCTGCTTCAATCTGCCAATTCGCGCACGGGCTATCAAGTCTTCCGTCGCTGCACCTAATTGCATGAGGTTCATCTGGTTCACGGAACGCACTACTGGGGTTACCAAACCGTTGTCCGTAGCCACCGCGACAGAGATATCGACATCCGAGTATTGGCGGATCTCCTCCGGCGTCCAAATGACGTTGGCCTCGGGTACATCGGAGAAGGCAGCCGCAACAGTTTTGAGGATGAGATCGGTGACCGAGATTTTTCGTTCGGCCCACTCGTTGATCTTCTTGCGCATATTCAACAGGTCGTCGGCTAAACATGGAGCTGACAGATAGAAATGCGGAACCGACGATTTGCTCTCCGTCAGACGTCGCGCAATCGCACGGCGCATCGGCGTATGTGCAATCGATGTGTAACTCCCGTCGCCGGATGGAACAAATGATGGAGTCGGCGCTGATGCAACGGGGGGCTTTGAGATCGAACCTGCGGCGATGAACGCTTCGACATCTCTCTTAACGATGCGACCCCCAGGACCCGTACCGCGAAGAGATTGCGGATCGATTCCTTTCTCCTTGGCAAGCAAGCGAGCTAGCGGGCTAGAGAAGACTCGCTCACCTGGAACACTCTCGGGTGCCACTGGAGCAACTGAAGTGGTTTCAACAGATGCGACGGGCGCAGCCGCAACAGCCGAAATGTTCTCACTAGCCAAAATATTGTCGACGTCGGCCGCAGTCTCGCCAGATGCCAAGATCACCGCAATCGGCGCTCCTACCGAAATAGTCGCGCCCTCCTTAACCAATTTGCGTCCGAGGATGCCGTCTGAATCGGCTGGAACTTCTACTAGGGCCTTCTCTGTCTCGGCTTCCGCTAATGGTTGCCCGTTTGTGAAGGCAGCACCTTCTTCAACAAGCCACTTGGACAGGATTGCTTCGGTCGCATTTGCCAGAACTTCTGGCATTCTCATAATGCTTGCCATGTTATTTCGTACCGCCAAATCCTTTTCGAACTTCTTCAAGTCCGGCAACGATTTCTTCAACGCCGGCAATTGCGGCACGTTCTAGAACCTTGGAAATACTGGGCGATGCCTCTCCCCCCGTCACGCGCTGCACGGGTTGGTCGAGCCAGTCAAAGAATCGTCGCTGAATTTCATCAGCAACCCAGGCACCATACGAAGTACCCCGTGCGCCTTGTTCGACAATTAGAACGCTGTTTGTCTTTCGAATGCTCGCCTCGACAGTTGCCCAATCGAAACTGGCGCGATCTAGCCAACGAAGATCAATTACTTCGGCATCGATTCCAGATTGCTCGACCGCCGTCAATGAATGCTTCACCATCGACAAATAGGTGAGGACGGTGACGTCTTTTCCAGGGCGTCGAATATTGGCTTTGCCAAATGGAATTTGGTAGTCCAGATCTTCCTCCGGGATTTCACCCATATCTCCGTACAAATCAACATGTTCGAGAACAAGCACCGGATCGTTCAACGTCAAAGCGGCATTCATGAGGCCGATGTAATCGGCAGGAGTGGATGCAGCGACAATGCGCCAACCAGGTGATGTCGCGAAAATCCCTGCCGGATCCATAAGATGTTGGGATCCGTAGCCGCTTCCCATCGCAACCTTGGTGCGCAGAACAAGTGGAACTGGATTCTTTCCACCAAACATATGCCGGGCCTTGCCGATCTGATTGAAGACTTGATCCGCGGCCACCCACATGAAGTCTGGGTACATGAATTCGACAACCGGGCGGTAACGGCCATCGAGTGCCATGCCGCCACCCAAACCGACGAAAGCGTTCTCACTGATAGGTGTACCGAGAATGCGATCCGGGTACTTCTTGGATAGCCCTTTGGTTGCTCCATTGGTGCCGCCGTTGAGGCGGTGGATATCTTCACCGAGAATGATGATCCGATCATCGGTCTCCATACGACGATCCAGCACCGCAGCAATCGCATCAACGAACTTGCTTGTTTTCGTGACACCTGAGGCGGCGCTGGGCTCGAGGGTGCGAGCGCCCGATAATTCACTGGCATCTCCACGTACTCCCGCGTTGACGAATTTCACATCAGGCCAAAGTTCTGGACGGATGCGGCGCTTGCCGGCAATGTCGGGGTTGGGTTCAGTGAGTGCGGCGATTGCCAACTTATTAGCGGCCACTGCCTGCTCGCGAACTGAATCCACACCTGCTTGATCAATGAGGCCAAGAGCAATCATCTCGTTCGCGACTCTAAGCAGAGGGTCTCTCTCGCGCCACTGGGCTTCCTCTTCCTTCGTACGATAGCCAAAGGCGCTACCGGGGAACGCGCCACTCTGATGGAAATACCGGTAAACCTCGGCCTCGATGACCGCGGGACCTTGCCCCGTGCGCATATACGCCTCTGCTTCTTTCATCGCCAAGTGGACGGCTAGTGGATCCATTCCATCTACGCGCCAGGATGGAATCGCAAATCCAAGTCCGCGGCCAGAAAGTCGCGTCTCCCCCGTTGCTTCATTGACGTGCGTTGAGACTGCATACAAGTTGTTCTCAATAAAAAAGCAGAGTGGAAGTTTCCAAGCCGAGGCCAAGTTCATGGATTCCAGAACGGATCCGATATTGACCGCGCCATCTCCGAAATACGAAACAGTGACGTTATTCGTGCCGGCACGCTTCTGTGCCCATGCGTTTCCTGCCGCAAGGGGAACTCCACCGCCAACGATCGCGTTAGTTCCCAAAGCGCCCGCTTCGAAAAATTGCAGGTGCATGGAACCACCGCGACCTGCGCAATACCCCTGCGCCAGACCAAGGATTTCAGCCAACGTACGCTGAAGAACCACTTGTAAATCAGCCGTGACAAGATTTTTGAGATCCAGCTTTCCGCCGGAAACATGGTTGATCACTTTGGCGAGGAATTGGTGATGCCCACGGTGAGAACCGTTGATTGCATCGGCAGTACCAAGCCCCACAATCGAACCAACTGCTCCGCCCTCTTGGCCGATACTGCTGTGCACTGGACCGTGCACCAAACTCTCACCGGCCAGTTCGAGGGCGGCCTCTTCAAAAGCGCGGATGAGATGGAGCTGACCCAACATGGTGGCCAGTAGCGCCGGATCGGCCGCTTTCCAATCCTCGGGTGTCGTGCGAAGTTCAACCCAAGACTGTGCGGGCAACAAATTGGCATGATCGGCCATGGCGGATCTCCTCGAGAGACGGCCGAGACACTCCCAGCCGGGTTGGAGAGAACTGTAAAGGGGATTGAGTCCAATCGCAAGGTTTTTGACCCAAAAAGCCCCCTTTTTCTCTTTTTTTCCCTACTATTGGATCCAATACGGCTAGATGAGAGACGGGGAGCCAAAGATGACCTCTGGGATACCGGGCCTGCGCGGCACAGAGCACATCGGATTCACTGTGCCTGATTTGGAGGAGGCCACCCGCTTCTTCGTCGACGTGATCGGGTGCGAGCTTGTCTACTCCTTAGGGCCCTTCGTTCGCGACGATGACTGGATGAAGGAACACCTCAATGTCCATCCCCGGACGGTAATGCGCGAATTGCGATTCTTTAGATGCAAGCAAGGACCCAATTTCGAGATCTTTCAATACGAACCCTTTGATCCCCCAGCACCTCAGCCACTCAATAGCGACATTGGCGGCCATCACTTGGCTTTCTATGTCGACGATTTCGAGAAGGCCTACGAGTATCTAAAAAGCAAGAACGTGAAATTCCTCGGAGAGCCAACGTTAAGTCGCAATGCCAGCGAAGGTCAGACTTGGGTCTATTTCCTAACGCCGTGGGGAATGCAGTTGGAACTCGTAAGTTTCCCAAATGGCAAGGCGTATGAAAATACGACTTCGCTTAGACTCTGGCATCCTGCATTTCCGGATAAATAGAGAGACGGCCACAATCATGTCAGTGAGTTCTGAAAGCGAACTTGCAACGAGTCACCGGATCGCGGCGGCTCTGAAGGAAGACATTCTCGCTGGTAAGTATCCCCCGGGTGTGCGACTTCGGCAGGAAGACGTTGCCGACCAATTTGGCGCGAGCCGCTCCCCTGTCCGCGAAGCCTTTCGAATGTTGGAAGCTGATGGGCTGGTCAATCTGGTGGCACACACTGGTGCGTGGATCGCACAGTTGAGTCTTGCCGAATGCGAAGAGATGTACCAGATCCGCGAACGCATCGAGCCATTATTGCTGCGGTTGAGTATTCCGCACCTGACGAAGAACAAGATCGACCAACTGGCTGAACTTGCGGATAAGATGGAGAAGAATCGCGAGATTGAAGTCTTTCTGAAATTGGATCGTGAATTCCATCTACTTTCTTATGCAGGAGCCGAAACGGCTTTACTCGGTGAAATGGTCCATAGACTCTGGAATACAACGCAACACTACAGACGCGCATACACGAGACTTCTGGCAAATGACGGATTCAAGCCCGCGCATTATGAGCACCACTTACTACTCTCTGCCATCCTCAAGAATGATGTTGATGACGCCGAGAGAGTGCTATTTGGCCACATTCGGCGGACTCGCCTGGAACTCGCACAACACCCGAATGTTTTTCCCGAGAATAAGAACAAACAAAAATACTGAGCAAATCTACGTCGGGGGTTGATGTGAAAACCATGCGCGCTGCAGTTCTTTACGGCAATGATGATTTGCGAATAGAAGATGTCGCAATACCAGTTCTTGCCGAGGACGACGTTCTGATTCAGGTGTCATACAACGGACTTTGCGGAACTGACGCTACTGAATTCTCCAAGGGCCCGATGATGGTGCCACTAGATAAGCCCCATCCAAACAGCAAGCATGTGGGTCCGACAATTCTGGGTCACGAATTCGTTGGGCTCGTTGTAGAGGCCGGAGCAAATGCAAAGGATCTGATAGGCGTCCGCGTTGCATGCGGGGCCGGTGTCTCCTGCGGTAACTGCAAGATGTGCAAAGCAGGGCGTACCAACCTCTGCGATTCTTATTACACCCTTGGACTGAGCACACACGGTGGGCTCGCAGAGTACGTACGTGCACCAAAAAACATCTGTGTGCCGATCCCGGATGACTGCTCAGACCTCGATGCAGTTCTTGCCCAACCACTCGCTGTGGCGATTCATGCGGTCCGACGGGCGAATATCTCACCGGGTGATCGCGTGGTGCTTCTCGGTGTTGGAGCAATCGGGACTTTCATCTGCATCGCCCTTCAGGAGTACGACGTGGATGTCATAGCGATAGACATTGAGCAATCACGCCTCGATGCGGCAAAGACATTTGGCGCCGACCAAGCCATCCTCATTGACCCGCAATTGAGTTCCGAGGAACTCGCAGCCTCCTTAGGCATCGCGGCAGACATCGTCTTTGAAACCTCTGGAGCCAAAGGCGCGCCAACTCGGGCAAAATCACTCGTTCGCAACGGTGGCACGATCATGTTGTTGGGACTGAACAAAACCCCACAAGAGTTCGTCTTCTCCGATGCGGTCCTCCGAGAGGTCACCCTGGAGACCTCAGCGGCCCACGTCTGCGCCACAGACATTCCGGCCGCCCTCGCGCTCCTGAAATCGGGGGCGATTGCCCCCCTGCTGATCGAACGGATCCTGGACCTGGAGGATTCTTTGGAGGCATTTATTGCCCTCAGCAGTGGAAGGGCGCTCGGGAAGTTTGTAGTATGCCCCAGTAGAAAACACGTAGGGGTTCTCCGCGGTGCGGAAGCAGGACTTCTCTAGGCACGCTCAATCTTCAGCTTCTCGATACGCTGTACAGCGTCGGTAAACACTGGAATACTGCCCTCCTAGGGTTGGTTATTTGAGCAAACCTTACAAATGGTTTCGGAGAGGGGGGGTCATGACAGATCCCGTTCAATACATAGGTCCACGCCTTAAGGAAATTCGAGCTAAGGGTGGACTCTCCCTCCGTGAAGTCGCGCGTCAATTGGGCGTATCGCCCTCCTTCGTTTCGCAGATCGAGAATGGAAAGTCGCAACCCTCTGTTGCCACGCTCTATTCCTTCGCCAAACTCCTCGGTGTCCCCATCGACATTCTCTTTGAATCACGCTGGGATGGAACCACAACGACCTCGCGCCCAAAGGCCGAATCAGATCAGGTAAATCGGAACGCCTATGGCGCACCGGCCGATGTGTGGGACGAATCCAAGGCACGAATCTCCGCCGTAAACCCCGGAAATCGCAGCCTTATTACGATGGATTCGGGAGTGCAATGGGAGCGCCTGGCCGCCACTTCAGAGAAATCCATCAACTTTATGGAAATCGTGTACGAACCCGGTTCTGAATCGATTGAGACAGGCGAACTAATCACCCATGAGGGTTACGAGTATGGATACGCGCTCGAAGGTGAAATCGAAGTCACCATCGGAGACGTGGTTCTCTCCCTGTCCAAGAACCACTCCATCGGCTTCGACTCCTCCATTCCTCACAAGTTCAAGAACAATGGCACCGTCACCTTCCGCGGAATCTGGTTTGTGCATGGCTGCTCTGGGCCTAAAAATTGGAAGCTGGTTCAGTAAGAAAGCCTTGACTCCATTGTTCAGTTAGTGTTAACTACGAGCGAACATTTACTAGAAGAATTCAATGGGAGTGAACAATGGCGATTGCCACGTATGGGCAAATGGGCGTTGATTGGGAAAACCGCGTTGATTTTGAACGCCTCCGCGTGGAGCGCCTATCGCGCCTGAAAGCCGAGCTGGAGAATTCCAGCCTGGGATCCCTACTCACCTTCGACTTCCACAACATCCGCTACATGACCGCCACTCATATCGGCACCTGGGCGATGGACAAGATGATCCGGTTCTCCATCCTTCCACGCGGCGGCGAGCCCATCCTTTGGGACTTCGGGTCAGCCGCAAAACACCACACCCTATTCAACCCTTGGCTGGATAAAGCCCATGCCGACGCCAGCGCCAATGGACATGCTCCCCATCACGATGCCGGCCCCCTACTGGGATCTCGCGCGGGAATTTCAACTCTGCGTGGGGCGATCAGCCCCAACGCAGGACAGGCAGAATCTGTTGCTGACAAGATCTATGAAGTCCTAAAAATCCATGGACTTGAGAACGAACCGCTCGGCGTCGACATCATCGAGCCGCCGGTTATGTTTGCCTTGCAAGCCAAGGGAATCAAAGTTGTCGATGGTCAGCAGGTTTTCCTGGCCGCGCGTCGGATCAAGACGAAGGACGAGATCACACTTCTCACGACGGCCGCGTCGATGGTCGACACTGCCTACGATCAACTCTACGAGTTCCTGCGCCCTGGCGTGAAAGAGAATGAAGCAGTCGGCCTTGTCAGCAAGATCTTGTACGACGCGGGCTCCGAACACGTCGAGGGAGTCAACGCCATTTCAGGCGAACGTTGCTCTCCGCACCCACACGTATTCAGTGACCGCGCTCTTCGTCCTGGAGATCCCGCGTTCTTCGACATCCTTCACAGCTTCATGGGATACCGCACGTGTTACTACCGAACCTTCGCAATCGGAAGCGCATCACCAGCCCTTCGAGATGCATACACGGTCTGCCGTGAGTACATGGACAAGGCGATCGCCCTTGTAAAGCCAGGAGCCACGACCGCAGACATCGTCAAGGTATGGCCTACCGCGCAAGAATTTGGCTTCGAAAACGAAGAAGCCGCCTTCGCTCTTCAATATGGCCATGGTGTTGGACTATCGATTTGGGAACGTCCAATCTTTAGCCGGATGATTTCTATCGATCACCCGGAAGTTCTGGAAGAAGGAATGGTCTTCGCACTCGAAACGTATTGGCCTTCCAAGGACGGATTCGGAGCCGCGCGCATCGAAGAAGAACTCGTCGTAACCGCGACCGGATGTGAAGTCATCACGAAGTTCCCGGCCGAAGAACTCTTGGTTGCGGGGCAGCGTTACTACACAGTCGGTGGGCCGTTGAACACAACGCGCGATTCGCAGTCGCACCTCAACACTTCCACCTTCAATTTCATTGGAAACGGCAAGTAGAACAGCAAAATTAACGTAAAAGGCCGAGCTCCCCTCTGAGCTCGGCCTTTTACTTTTGCATTCGGTTTAAAGCTGCGCTTTGAGCTTCTCCAACTGCGAAATCAACTGACTTGGCAGTTTTTCTCCGATTTTGGCAAACCATTCCTCGATCAGCGGAATCTCCTGTTTCCATTCATCCACATCCACATTGAGCGCGGTCTGGATATCTTCTTCACTCACATCAAGACCTTCGACATCAAGTGATCCCGATTTAGGCGACAAGCCAATTGCTGTGGGCACCGCACCGTCGGCTCCTTCGATCTGCTCGATGGCCCACTTGATCACTCGCGAATTCTCACCATAACCTGGCCAGAGGAACTTTCCATCGGCTCCACGACGGAACCAGTTGACGTAGAAGATTTTCGGCAACTTGGACTGATCTTTACCTTGTCCCAAAGTTATCCAGTGCTGCAGATAATCTCCCACGTGATAACCGATGAAGGGCAGCATGGCGAAAGGATCTCGTCGAACGACTCCCACTTGTCCAGTTGCCGCAGCGGTCGTTTCAGAGGAGAGAGTTGCTCCCAAAAAGACGCCGTGTTCCCAATCGCGCGACTGAACAACCAATGGAACGGTGGTCTTGCGTCGACCGCCGAAGAAGATCGCAGAGATCGGCACACCTTGAGGACTCTCCCACTCGGGAGCGATGATCGGACACTGAGCCGCGGGCGTGCAGAACCGGGAATTTGGATGTGAGGAAAGTTCTCCAGACTCCGGAGTCCAGTCGCGCATCTTCCAGTCGGTGAGGTGGGCAGGTGGCTCGTCGGTCATACCCTCCCACCAGACATCCCCATCGTCAGTAAGGGCAACGTTGGTGAAAATGGAGTTACCTTGCTCGATTGTCCGCATGGCATTGGCATTGGTACCCCAGCCGGTACCAGGTGCAACACCAAAGAAGCCTGCCTCTGGATTCATGGCATAGAGACGGCCATCATCTCCGAAACGCATCCATGCAATGTCATCGCCAAGAACTTCTACTTTCCAGCCTGCAATAGTCGGCTCAAGCATGGCCAAGTTGGTCTTTCCGCATGCTGATGGGAAAGCAGCTGCGATGTAGTGAGGATTTCCATGCGGAGGGGTGATCTTCAAAATGAGCATGTGCTCAGCTAGCCAGCCCTCGTCCCGACCGATTACAGAGGCAATTCGCAGTGAATAGCACTTCTTTCCAAGTAGGGCATTTCCGCCGTAACCAGAGCCGTACGACCAGATTGCATGGTCTTCCGGGAATTGAACTATGTACTTGGTTGGGTTGCACGGCCATGGGACATCTTCTGCGCCGTCAACCAGCGGTGCTCCCACCGAATGTAGGGCGGCGACATATCGACCGTCGCCCATTGCTTCCAGGGCAGCACTTCCCATCCTTGTCATAATTCGCATTGAAGCGACGACGTAGGCGCTATCCGTAATCTGCACGCCAAACATTGGGTCTACCGCATCAAGTGGACCCATGCAGAATGGGATGACGTACATCGTCCGCCCACGCATACTTCCGCGATACAGGTCGGTCATGATCCCCTTCATCTCTTGGGGATCCATCCAATTGTTTGTCGGACCCGCGTCCGACTCTTTTGTGGAGCAGATAAATGTACGGTCTTCTACTCGTGCCACATCAGATGGGTCGGATGCGCACCAGAAAGAATTCGGCTTCTTTGCCAGGCGGACGAATGTCCCAGCCTCAACCAACTCGGATGTGATCTGCTCCCACTCCTGCTCGCTACCGTCGCACCAGTAGATTTCGTCAGGTTGGGTTAGGGCGGCTACTTCATCCACCCAAAGCAGCAACTTTTCATTTGTAACCGTTGAAGTCGTCATTGACTCTCCTTTAGCGATCAGCGGCGGGAAAGGGCATAATCTACCTATTCACGAAGTAGGGGTTAACCAAAAGTGTCGTGATGTTCATTACAAGGAAACAGAGTTACTGATCGGTATCTCAGTATGTGAGTGAGATTTATTCACGTAAACTGAAATGATAACGATCTGTGACTTACCAATGAGTAGAGGGAGGATCGCTAGTGGCGTCCGATAGCAGTTTCGATGTTGTCTCAAAGATCGATCGTATGGAATTAGACAATGCTGTCAATCAAGCGGTGCGCGAAATCGACACTCGTTTCGATTTTAAGAACACTGGTTCGAAATTGGAACTCGAGGGTGAAAAGATTTTAATCGAGGCCAGCACGGAAGAACGTGCAAAAGCAGCCCTGGATGTTCTGAAAGACAAACTCGTAAAGCGCGGAGTCTCTCTTAAGCACATCGACCCGAGCGAACCAACATTGAGCGGCAAGGTGTACAAAATCAACTGTCCTTTGAAAGAAGGAATCTCAACGGAGAACGCGAAGAAAGTCGCAAAGTTCCTGCGCGACGAGGGTCCTAAGTCAATCAAAACACAGATTCAAGGCGACGAGCTCCGTGTGACAAGCAAGAGCAGAGATGACCTGCAAAGTGCAATCGCGATGATAAAAGATGCCAAGTGGGACTTTGCCGTTCAATTCACAAACTATCGGTGACCTTGAATTAAGAATCGCAGTCACTACACAACCGGCTTAATCTATGGCGTAGGTGCAAATACGCTGTGGGGTCTTCTGCCCTTGTATTGGAAGTTTCTTCATAAGGCGAGCGCATTTGAGATTCTCGCGAACCGCGGAGTTTGGTCACTTGTGTTCTGTTTCATTCTTCTGACCTTTAGAAGAGAGATGAAATCGACACTAGCCATTTTCCGCAAACGCAATATCCTCCGGATGCTGATGCTGACCTCCGTACTTTTGGGCATCAATTGGGGAACCTATATTTGGTCAGTCAGCGTAGATCGCATCGTTGAAGCATCGCTGGGCTACTACATTGCCCCTCTGGTCAACATTGCCTTCGGTGTGTTCATGTTCCACGAACGACTCCGTCGGTTTCAATGGGTGGCGGTAATCCTTGCTGCCGCCGGTGTTGTGGTGTTAACCGTTCAATTCGGGGCGGTTCCCTGGATCGCACTGGTGATTGCGTTCTCCTGGGGCACATACACCTTGCTGAAGAAGACGCTGAATCTAGGAGCTTTGGAGGGGCTTTCTATTGAGACAACCCTGACTCTCCCTTTTTTCCTCATCTATCTCATCTGGATAGAGAGACAAGGCTCCGCCCAATTCGGAACCAGTGTCGGCTTCACTCTCCTGCTTGTTTCTGCTGGAATCGTCACAGTTGTCCCACTATTGCTCTTCAACGGCGCTGCCACACGACTTCCGCTCTCGATCACGGGCCTTCTCCAATACATCATCCCGACGATCATGTTCGCCATCGGGACGTTGGTCAACCACGAGAGCATGCCCATCGGACGAGTGATTGGATTTGCTTTCATTTGGGCGGCCCTGACATTCCTCGGCTACGACCTCGTTAAATCCAATCGAAACTCGACGGAGTCCTCCTAGGAGGAACTGGAACCAGTCGCACTCTTGAGTATCTTTGCCCGCCCGGATTCGAGACGTGCAACAGGAACCCTAAAGGGTGAACATGACACATAATCCAAACCGAGATCATGGAAGAAGTGAATGCTCCGTGGATCTCCTCCGTGCTCGCCGCAGATTCCTAATTTGAAATCAGGGCGCAAGGATCTGGCAAGTTGAACCGCCGTGCGCACGAGTATTCCTACCCCCGCCTGATCCAGCGATTCAAAGGGGCTAAACGGCAGCAACTCAAGGTCCAGATATCGCGGAAGGAATGAAGACTCGACATCGTCGCGACTAAAAGCCCACGTCAACTGGGTCAAGTCGTTGGTACCGAAGGAGAAGAAGTCGGCGTAATGCCCAAGTCGGTCAGCAGTGATTGCCGCACGCGGTGTCTCGATCATGGTTCCGATTGGAATATCCAGGCTCTGCCCTGTGCCGACAAAAGTCTTGCGAATTTCTTCCTCAAGCGTCTCGCGCAAGTAGAGAAGCTCGCGTTGAGTTGCGACGAGCGGGATCATCACTTCGGGCATCGGGTTGTGTCCGAGCTTGCGAACTTCTAGATATGCATGGACGAGGGCACGAACCTGCATCTTGTAGAGATCGGGGATGAGAATTCCAAGGCGCACGCCGCGAAGACCGAGCATCGGATTGGACTCATGGTGACGCTTGACGGCGGCGAAAATCGCCTGATCCCGCGCTGGTATTTCCTCACCTAGGGCTTCGGCCCTTGCCATCGTCGCCGAAAGTTCAGAGAGAGGTGGCAGGAACTCGTGCAGCGGTGGATCAAGCAATCGCACGGTTACCGGCAAACCCGACATCGCCATCATGATTCCGACGAAATCCGCTCGCTGCAGTGGTTCCATCTCAGCGATAACGCCACGTTGCACATCTTCGTTCTCTGCCAGAACCAAACGTTCGACATACGACCGGCGAGGCCCGAGGAACATGTGTTCAGTACGACAGAGACCAACGCCTTCAGCACCGAGGATGCGTGCACGAATCGCATCCTCTGGGGTGTCGGCATTTGTCCGAACCCGCAACGTACGAATCTCGTCTGCGTACGTAAGAATTCGGTCAACTGCTTTAACAACTGGTGACGCCGAATCACTTGATGCGGCCAGACGTCCCTCAAGGTAGGAAGTGACAGGCGAGGCCACGACCGGCACAGTGCCGGCGTACACAGCACCCGTTGAACCGTCAATCGAGATTGTCTCGCCCTCGTAGATGGTAAGACTTCCTGCCGTGAACAAATTTGCGCGCTCGTCGACGGAGATTCCCTCGGTTCCACAAACAGCCGTTTTGCCCATTCCGCGCGCGACAACCGCGGCGTGCGATGTTTTGCCACCGCGACTAGTCAAAATACCTTCAGAGGCGACCATGCCGACCAAATCTTCAGGACTTGTCTCACGACGTACCAGGATTACTTTCTTCCCGCCGCGGGCAAGATCGAAGGCCCTGCGCGAATCGAAGACGACTTCGCCAACTGCAGCGCCTGGAGACGCCGCAATACCGCGGGCAATTTCCTTTACTGAGGTCGACAGATCAAACTGCGGAAACATCAACTGGGCGAGTTGATCTCCGGAGGTTCGCATGAGGGCCTCATCCATCGAGATCTTTCCCTCGTCAACCAATTGGGTTGCGATCCTGAAGGCCGCTTCAGCAGTCCGTTTTCCTACGCGGGTTTGCAGAATCCAGAGTTTTCCTTTTTCGACTGTGAACTCGATATCGCAGAGGTCGCGG
>DASXUM010000075.1:0-4142 GCA_036504835.1 Candidatus Nanopelagicaceae bacterium | reverse complement strand
CCGCCTATAACGTCACCTCGGCCTCCTTTGATGCAGCCACGGTTGCATTCCGTACTCAGATTTCCACGTACGCAACCGCCCTCACCGCTTACAAAGCATCGACGGCAGCATTGCTACAGACCTACCAAACAGTCTTGGCCGCCAATTCACCAATTAAGACTGCTGCACGGTATGCCACGGTATTGGCTGCATTCAAGGCTGCAACAGTTGCCTACAACAACGCTGAGGCCCAGTTCATGCTGCAATCGGGCGTATACCAAGCTGCAGTGCAAAGTTACGAAAAGTCCTACCAGGCCGACGTTGCCACTTACAAGACAACTCTGGCCATGTGGGAGCAATTGAACAAGAACATCTACATGTCCTTCGAGAACTCACTGCGCAGCGCCAATCTATCATTTGCCAAAGCGTTATTGGCATCCAAGACCAAGGCACAGAAAGCTATTGCGCTTAAGAAGCGCGATCTGAGAGTTCGTGCTGCTATCGCTGTCCGTGCTTCTGCACGGATCGCACTTGGTGCAAAGCCAATCAAGCCAGTTCAGCAGATCAAAATTGGTCAGTCGGTTGCAGAGTTCAACGCCGTACGACCTGTCCGACCAGTAATGGCTATCTAATAATCGCTAGTAATACCCTCTTGCCAGAAAGCCCCCGGAGTACGCCGGGGGCTTTCTGGTATTCCATAAGAGGAATAATCGCCGCAGGACCACCACTCACCGGATTTCGTCAGATATTCATATAGTGAAGGTGACCGGTAAAGGAGGCCACCATGCGGTCTTTAAGTGTAAGACGGGCAATCTTCCCGATGGTTGTAATTTCGCTTTTACTATCACTCTTACCCATGTCATTGTCTGCCAGGGCCGAAACGACGTGGCGGAGCGGGAATCCTCCTAAAATCATTTCGGCAACCATCGATGATCAACGTCGACTCGTCGTCGTATTTAGTGCCCCAGATGGCATGTCCCATCTCAATGCCACTGTAAAAGTGACTTATGGTGGATCTGTTGTCATGGACAATGACCCGATCAACGCGAAACCAGCGTATGAGACCTCTTATGGACCCTTGATGGCGTGTAATAACAAGAGCAACTGCCGAGGACGTTGGTTGCTGCCAACATATGCCGAAAGCAGCACCTACACCTTCACTTCCGAGCCATTGAGTGAAGCCAAGTTCCCCGCAGGCACGTACTACCTGCAAGTCAATACGACCAATGAAGATCCGTATGCGAGCACTCGGCAAGAGGAATTTTCACCAATCGCCACGGTGGTTCTGAAGGGTGCTCCAATACCGCCATCTCACATCGTGCCTCTACTTCTTCCTGCGCAAATCCCCATCAGCAATGGAACCCCACTCTGTATTGCTTGGCGCAACTGGATGACAGTCGGCAACAAAGTGGCCTTGGCTCAGAATGCCTACAACGCTGCGATGAACCTCCGGTTGGAAAAAATGACGCAATTTCCTCCGGCCGTGGAGGCCATCTACCAGCGGACGCTAAAGATGACCGCGGCAGGCAAGGCGGCATTGGCAAAAAACAGCTCACGGGCGAATTCAGCCTGCAGCGCAACGCCCTCGGTTGTCGCCCGCAACGGCGAATTCGTTCCAGTACCTGTCCCAACTAGCAACGGCGTGGCAGCGTGTAAGAATAATCGGGACCACTTGGTTTACTTGAACCAGGAATTGCTCAAAATCGTCAATAACATCCGGACCACGAAACTCAGCCAACAGGCCAGGATAAGTGAGATGAATATCCGGTTCAATCGGTTGATTAGTGACCTCGGGAAAACCTGGCCGCTGGTCTTCAAGACCTGCGCACCGCTATAGGCCTGAACCAGGGCCTGCCTACGTGTCCGAACGGGGACTTGAACCCCGAAGCCCTTGCGGGCACTAGCACCTCAAGCTAGCGCGTCTGCCAATTCCGCCACCCGGACGAGTGAAAGCAAAGGATATCAATGCGGGCTGTTAGAGACAAAAGCACCCCCTTTTCGGAGAGAATAGGCGCATGACCACTACTGCCAGCCACAGCCAGATAGAACGATCTGAACTCGAAAAAGACGCCATCACGATGTGCCAGGAGATGATCAGAATTCCCAGCGTCAATTTCGGTGAGGGCAAGGGCGACGAGAAGGCAATGGCGGACTACGTTGTCAGCAAATTAGCCGAAGTGGGTATTGCTGCACGCATTTACGAAGCAGCGCCAGGCAGATGCAACGTCGTGGCCAACATTGAGGGAACAGATACAACTCGCCCCGGCTTGGTTGTTCACGGCCACATCGATGTCGTACCGGCCAATGCAGAGGACTGGTCGGTTGATCCCTTCAGCGGAGAAATTCGTGACGGGATGATCTGGGGTCGGGGCGCACTTGATATGAAGAACATGGACGCGATGATTCTTGCGATCGTACGAAAGTGGGCGCGCGCCGGTTACAAACCACCGCGAAATATCGTCCTCGTTTTCTTTGCCGACGAAGAAGCGGGAATGACTTACGGTTCGCGCTGGATGGCGAAAGAACATCCCGAGGTGTTCGCTGGATGCACCGAAGCAATCTCCGAAGTCGGCGGATTCTCAGTCACCGTCGGGGATGGCAAGCGGCTCTACTTGGTAGAAGGTGCTCAAAAAGGCATTCACTGGATGAAACTCACGGCGCATGGGCGCGCTGGTCATGGTTCCATGATGAACGATGACAACGCAATCACCGCGATTGCCACTGCGGTTGAAAAGATTGGAAATCACACCTGGCCACAGCGCTACACCAAGACTGTAAAAGTGTTCTTCGAGCAGGTGGCAAAAGCCACCAATAAACCATTCGATTTGTCAGATCTTCGCCCCTTGCTGAAGGAGTTGGGTTCAACTGCAAGGATGATCGGCGCGACTCTGCAGAATTCTGCCAACCCAACGATGTTGGAGGCGGGCTATAAGGCCAACGTCATACCGCAGAGTGCATCCGCTGTTATCGACGGGCGTTTTCTACCCGGATTTGAAGACGAACTCAACCAAACAATTCGAGATCTCATCGGGCCCGACATAGAGATTGAGACCGTCAACCGCGATATTTCTCTCGAAGTGGATTTCGAGGGAGACCTCGTTGATGCCATGTGTAATGCGCTCAAGTCCCAGGACCCTGAAGGAATTCCAGTTCCATATTGCATGAGCGGGGGAACCGACAACAAAGCTCTATCTGACTTGGGGATCATCGGCTATGGATTTTCGCCTCTGCGCCTTCCTCCAGATTTGGACTTCATGTCGCTATTCCACGGAGTAGATGAGCGCGTGCCGGTAGATGGAATATGTTTTGGAGTTAAAGTCTTGGAGAATTTCCTCGAGAACTGCTAAATCGCCGAAGCATCATCCAAGGCGCTTCTCACGATGTAGGGCAGAGATATCTCTTCCGACATCAGAATCCCTCGGAGCTGTGCGCCAGTTCTGGCACCGACAATCGCACTCGTGACGCCAACCTGATCGCGTACCCAGGCAAGGGCCACTTCGAGAGGCGAGTATCCCAACCCTTCGGCAGCAACGTTTACCGCTTCCACAATTCGACTACTACGCTCGTCTAGGTATGGCTCTACGAAACCTGCAAAATGCGGACTTGCACCCCGTGAATCACTCGGAGTGCCCAATCGGTATTTCCCCGTGAGCACTCCGCGTCCAAGCGGTGACCACGCCAGAAATCCCACCTCTAGCTCGGAGGCGCAGGGGAGTATCTCCTTCTCGACCTTTCTATTGAGAAGTGAATATTCATTTTGAAGGGTGGCAATGGGCGCTTTCGTCGGGAAGGATTCTTGACGTGTAATCGCGCGTGCGCTCTGCCAGCCACCGAAATTAGAGACGCCCACATATCGCGCCCTTCCGCTCGAATAGGCGTAATCGAGAGCCGACAAAGTGTCATCAAGCGGATTGAATGGATCCCATGCGTGTACTTGCCAGAGATCAACGAAATCAGTGCCGAGCCTGTTAAGGGAATTATCGAGTTCAGCAATCAGGGATCGCCTCGAGGTGCTCACCACCCGTTCGCCATCGTGGAAGGCGATACCCGCCTTGGTCGATATGAGTACATCCTCGCGCTGGAATAGGGCTCCAACTAAGCCGCCGATAACTCTCTCACTGTCCCCATCCCCATAGAGCGCCGCCGTGTCGAGGAAATTTCCG
>DASXUM010000074.1:0-6196 GCA_036504835.1 Candidatus Nanopelagicaceae bacterium | reverse complement strand
GATGTACATCATTGTCGCCCTCATCCACGTCGGACTCTTCCGATCACGGTGGGGTCTGCGGATGCGCGCAGCAGGCGAGTATCCAACTGCGGCGGAGAGTGTGGGCATCAATGTCAACCGAATCCGTTTCCGCAATGTGATTCTGGCGGGTGCGGTTGCAGGACTTGGCGGCGCTTACTTCACCATCGGTGCAGTCGGGCCCTTCGGAAAAGAAATGACGGCAGGTAAAGGATTCATTGCACTTGCAGCGTTGATCTTTGGTCGATGGAGTCCACTAGGGGCAGTCTCTGCCGCGTTGATATTCGGTTTTGCTGATAACTTGCAGGGCGTCCTTTCGATCATCGGTACGGCCATTCCATCCGAGTTCATGTTGATGGCGCCATATATCGCGACGATCATCGCGGTCACGGGATTTGTTGGTCGGGTACGCGCACCGGCGGCGGACGGAATTCCCTATAAACGAGGCGAGTCGGTCTAATGCCTATTGATTGGGACGCGCTCCACGCCCAAGCAATTTCGGCGATGAAAAAAGCGTATGCGCCGTACTCGAAATTTCCCGTGGGTGTTGCCGCGCTAGTAGACGATGGTCGTATCGTCGATGGCTGCAATGTCGAGAACGCCAGTTACGGGCTCACCCTTTGTGCTGAGTGCGGCTTGGTTTCCACACTTGCCGCGACTGGCGGCGGAAGGCTCGTTGCTCTCTATTGCGTGGATTCGCACGGAAACGCGCTGATGCCTTGTGGTCGTTGCCGACAGCTGCTTTATGAGCACGGGGGAGACGATCTGCAATTGATGACTGACACCGGGGTAAAGCCGCTGTCGCAGTTGCTTCCTTGGGCATTCGGACCAGAGGAAATGAAGCGCCGCATTGATTGAGGATTTCTCAGCAGTAGAAGTGATAGCGGCAAAACGTGACCGCCATGAACTCACCGACGCCCAAATTGATTGGGTGATTTCGGCATATACGCGCGGTGTTGTTGCAGATGAGCAGATGTCCGCGTTGGCGATGGCAATTCTCCTAAATGGCATGAACGCCCGCGAAATATCGCGGTGGACCAATGCAATGATCAATAGCGGCGAGCGGATGAACTGGTCCTCAATTACTCGCCCGACTGCCGACAAGCATTCAACCGGTGGAGTCGGTGACAAGATCACCCTTCCGCTGGCTCCCTTGGTAGCAGCATGCGGCGGCGCAGTGCCGCAACTTTCTGGACGGGGCCTTGGTCATACCGGTGGAACTTTGGACAAGTTGGAATCCATCCCAGGTTGGCGCGCCGAATTGTCCAACGCGGAAATGCTCAAGGTATTGCAGGAGTGTGGTGCCGTCATTTGCGCAGCTGGTGCAGGTCTGGCGCCGGCCGACAAAAAGTTGTACGCACTCCGCGATGTGACGGCGACCGTGGAGGCGATTCCTCTCATTGCCTCATCGATCATGAGCAAGAAGATTGCAGAGGGAACGTCGAGTCTTGTGCTCGATGTGAAAACAGGCAGTGGTGCCTTTATGAGCGATCCTGCGCAAGCGGGAGTACTTGCGCGCACGATGGTCGAACTCGGAAAGAATGCCGGTGTAAAAACGCGTGCTCTTGTGACGGCCATGGACGTTCCGCTCGGCTTGACCGTCGGAAACGCACTCGAAGTCCGTGAATCTGTCGAAGTCCTAGCTGGTGGTGGTCCGAGTGATGTTGTCGAACTGACCTTGTTGTTGGCACGGGAGATGATTGATCTGGCGGGAATCCATGGAAAAGATCCAGAAAGCGCCCTGAAGGACGGCAGTGCCATGGACGTATGGCGAAGAATGATCAGTGCGCAAGGCGGCAATCCCGATGCACCACTTCCGGTTGCGCGAGAAAATCAGAAGTATCTCGCAACCCAGAGCGGGCGCATGATCGGAATGGATGCGATGAAGGTGGGCGTTGCCGCATGGCGACTTGGTGCGGGCCGATCAAGGCAGGGGGAGAAAGTTCAGGCGGGTGCGGGCATTGAGCTCCACGCAAAGCCGGGGGATGAGATCACCGAGGGGCAACTTCTTATGACCTTGCATACCGATGAACCAGAGCGCTTTCCACGCGCACTAGAGGCCCTCGAAGGTTCCGTATCAATTGTGGCTGGCGGCGCAGTGAATCGGCTACCTTTGATTGTGGAGAGAATTCAATGAACAACCTCTTGAAGGTTCCCAAGCCCGAGCAAATTAAGCGCTTGCCAAAGGCCCTTTTGCACGATCATTTGGATGGCGGGCTTCGACCGCAGACCATTATTGATATTGCGAAGGAAATTGGTTACACGGCTCTTCCGACAACTGATGCCGAAGAGTTGGCTGTCTGGTTTCGCGAGTCCTGCGATTCAGGGTCCCTGGTTCGATATCTCGAAACATTCAGCCACACGATTGCAGTGATGCAACGCCGCCAGGATATTGTCCGAGTTGCTCGCGAATGTGTCGTCGACTTGGCTCGCGATGGCGTTGTCTATGCCGAAGTACGTGGTGCCCCCGAACTCTTCACCGAAAAAGGTCTCTCGATGTCCGATGTCGTTCAGGCGACTCTGGAGGGATACCGGTTGGGCGAGGTCGATGCCAAGGAAGAAGGCCTGTCCATACGGGTTGCCTCGATTCTATGCGGCATGCGACAGAACAAACGATCACAAGAAGCCGCCGAACTTGTCGTTGAGTATCGCGATTTAGGCGTGGTCGGTTTTGATATCGCGGGGCCAGAAGACGGATTTCCACCGAGTGATCAGAAATCGACCTTCGATTATTTGCGTCGCGAGAATGCGCACTTCACTATTCATGCCGGTGAGGCATACGGTCTGCCATCGATTTGGGAGGCAATCCAACTCTGCGGCGCCGAACGTCTGGGACACGGCGTTCACATCATGGATGACATTGATTTAAGTGGCTCTACTCCGAAATTGGGAAGGCTGGCCTCCTACATCCGAGACCGCCGTGTGCCGCTGGAATTGTGCCCAACCTCGAATCTGCAAACGGGTGCGGCAAAATCAATCAAGGAACATCCGATTGGAAAACTCGGGAAGATGCGGTTTCGCATCACAGTGAACACGGACAATCGATTGATGAGTCAGACCTCCATGTCCAAGGAGATGACCCAGCTGGTTGATGCTTTCAACTGGAACTTCCTCGATCTGCAGCGCGTGACGATAAATGCCCTTAAAAGTGCATTTATTCCCTTCGAAGAGCGCCTTGCCATCATCGAGCAAGTTGTGAAGCCGGCCTACGCAGCAATCGCGGCTGAATAGGCTCTTACACGCCGATTGGGTGCCAGATTGTTTTTGCCTCCATGAAGGCAAGAATTCTCTGCGGATTCTGTCCACGGTTGAATGAATGGATTCGCTTTAAGTTCTGAGCGCCTGATGTCTTGATGTCGGCAATCAAAGAGGGTTCAGTGATTCCAGAGATATCTAGTCCATTGATGTCCATGTGCGATGCGAACCAAGGCGCCAACTCCTCTTTCTTGCCAGTGAGGATATTGCAGACGCCATGCGGGAGATCACTCGTTGCCATAACCTCCGCGAACGTGATGGCAGAGAGCGGAGCGCGCGAACTTGCCAGGGCAATACAGGTATTTC
This sequence comes from Candidatus Nanopelagicaceae bacterium, assembly GCA_036504835.1. Classification (GTDB taxonomy): domain Bacteria; phylum Actinomycetota; class Actinomycetes; order Nanopelagicales; family Nanopelagicaceae; genus QYPT01. Next base: position 2,617 of record DASXUM010000074.1, on the reverse strand, counting down.
CCGACACGATGATCGGTGCAATTGCATCCACAAGCCCCAAGAGAGAATTCTCTTCGGGGGCGATCGAACCAACGACTCCCATCGGTTCAGGAATCGTGAAGTTGTAGAAAGGACCAGAAACCGGATTCGTGGACCCAGCTAGCACGGATAGTTTGTCGCTCCAGCCGGCGTACCAGACCCAACGATCAATCGCCTCGATTACTTCTTTCTTCGCGTCCTCGATGGTTATGCCATCAACAACCGATATTTCATTGGCGAATTGATCGCGACGACCTTCCATCATCTCAGCGATTCGGTAGAGGATTTGCCCGCGGTTGTATGCGGTTGCACCTGCCCATGAATTCTGCGCAGCGCGTGCGACGACGACGGCATCCTTGAGATCTTTACGAGAAGCAAGACATGCATTGGCGACGAATTGACCGTCGCTACCGTTGACTTCGTATGTCCGGCCCGATTCGCTGCGCGGAAATGCGCCGCCGATGTAGAGCTTGTAAGTCTTGTTCACTTCTAGACGCTCACTCATTGTTCGACTCCGCCTCTTTGAGATAAGCCGTGAGACCGTGACGACCGCCCTCGCGACCCCAGCCTGACTCCTTGTATCCGCCAAATGGACTGGCCGGATCGAATTTATTAAAGGTGTTTGCCCAGATGACCCCGGCCTGGAGGCGTCCGGCTGTCCAAAGAATGCGCGAACCCTTCTCGCTCCAGATACCCGCCGAGAGCCCATAAGGAGTGTTATTCGCCTTCTCTATGGCCTCCTGCGGCGTTCGGAACGTGAGCACCGAGAGAACCGGGCCGAATATCTCCTCGCGCGCTATTCGATGGGCCTGCGTGACCCCCGTGAAGATCGTCGGCGGAAACCAGAATCCCGCGGTTGGCAATGCGCACTCTGGACTCCAACGCTCGGCGCCTTCGTCGTCACCCGACTTGCTGAGGTCGCGGATCTTCTGAAGTTGTTCGGAGGAATTGATGGCACCTAAATCGGTGTTCTTGTCGAGTGGGTTGCCCACTCGGATTTTGGACATACGCACTTTCAGTTTTGCCAGAACTTCATCGGCAACGTCTTCTTGCAACAAGAGGCGAGATCCCGCGCAACACACGTGACCTTGGTTGAAGAAGATTCCGTTGACGATACCTTCGACAGCTTCATCGATTGCGGCATCCTCAAAGACAATGTTGGCCGCTTTGCCGCCAAGTTCGAGGGTGGCTTTCTTGGCGGTAGGCGCGATTGCACGCGCTATGGCCTTGCCGACTTCAGTCGAACCAGTGAATGCGATCTTGTCGATTCCGGGATGATCAACGAGTGCGGCACCAGTGCTCCCATCACCCGTGACGATATTTACGACACCGGCGGGAAGATCTGCTTGCTGGCAGACCTGGGCAAATAGAAGTGCCGTCAGTGATGTTGATTCGGCGGGTTTTAGCACCACGGTGTTTCCAGCAGCCAGGGCTGGTGCGATCTTCCATGCCAACATCAAGATAGGGAAGTTCCAGGGGATGATCTGCCCCGCAACTCCGTGAGGGCGCGGTGAATTTCCCAAACCGGCGTAATCCAACTTGTCAGCCCAACCTGCGTGATAGAAGAAGTGCGCGGCTGCAAGTGGGACATCGACATCGCGCGACTCGCGTATGGGCTTGCCATTGTCCAGGCTCTCAAGCACGGCGAACTCGCGGGCGCGCTCTTGCAAGATGCGGGCAATGCGATAAAGGTACTTTCCACGCTCCTTGCCTGACATCTTTGACCAGGTCGATTCATATGCAACGCGCGCGGCGTCAACCGCCACATCTATGTCCTGGGCATTTCCCAGGGCGATTTGGCTCAGAACTTCTTCATTTGATGGGTTGATGGAAGGAAAGTGATTGGCCCCGTTAGTGAATTCACCGTTGATGAAGTGCCCGTACTGGGGAGCAATCGTGACAATAGATCGCGACTCGAGGGCTGGGGCGTATTCGACGAATGCTTCTTTAGGTGTCATTGTGATCTCGCTTAATCGATCGTCACGTACGTTGGACTTGCATAGAAACCATCACGCATTTTCATTCTTTGCATCAATAGATCGTTGAGCAAAGCACTTGCGCCAATGCGAAATAATGATGGGGTCAACCATTCAGGTCCCGCTGTCTCGTTGACAAGAACCAGTTGCTTGATCGCGTCTTTGGTGTTTCGGATGCCACCCGCCGGCTTGACGCCAATTCGGTGGTTTGTCATGTCGTAGAAATCGCGCACCGCTTCGAGCATGACAAGTACAACCGGCGCCGTCGCAGCAGGAGCAACCTTGCCGGTCGAAGTTTTGATGAAATCGGCGCCAGCAAGCATTGCAAGGTATGAGGCTTTGCGGACATTGTCGTATGTGACGAGTTCGCCAGTCTCAAGAATCACTTTGAGGTGCGCCTTCTCTCCGCACAGTGCGCGGATCTGCTGGATTTCATCAAAGACCTCGCCGTAGCGTCTCGAGAGAAATGCGCCACGATCGATGACCATATCGATTTCGCCGGCACCTGCTTCGATTGCGTCGGTCGTATCTTGAATCTTTACGGCCATAGAAGCACGGCCCGATGGAAAGGCAGTTGCCACCGCAGCAACCGGCACATGTCCACCACCCACAATGTCCAGATG
>DASXUM010000073.1:0-2952 GCA_036504835.1 Candidatus Nanopelagicaceae bacterium | reverse complement strand
GTGATTCCGCCGGTCTCATCCCATATCTCAACATCGAGGCCAGGAGCCGAACCCGTTGGGGCCGTGAGTATGGATGTCACTCTTCCTCGCACGTGCGCACGTTGCCGCCAAGTCGCCGAACCGATGGGAAGAAGATTCTCAGCGTAGTGACTTACTGGTTCGGAGATCGAAATGGCAACGTCGTTAACGGATGCCTTCCTTACAACGGGCTGCACCTTTGTGCCGATGTCTTGTGGAACGATTGCTGGTCTAGTCAGTGGCTTTCCCGCGATGATCTTCTCCACATCAAACGGAACGATGGTGGCCACTACTCGTGGAAGCTGAGATATCGGGGCCGCGATTGCCTCTGCGGTGCGGTCGTGCAGGATTCGACCGAGGAAGAATGAGTAAGAACGGCGCGGGAAAAGAAGAGTGAGTTCAGAATCTTCGGACTCGGTAGCCCGGATTGCATAGTCAACGGCGGCATTTGGGAGACGTCGATCGGGGCAATCGATCATTTCAAGAGGAACATCAGAGAGAGCTTTGTTCTTCGCCCAGTCTGATGCGATTGCCTGAGCATGTCGATCATCAATGACAAAGTGCACGGCCGTGAGGCTATGCGGATTCAGGCTGCGGGCATATCTGATAGCGCCGACCGTCGCAACATCAACGGAATCGATTAGGACAGCAACATCATGTCTAGCGATTGTCGTTGCACGTGATTTCTCCTCATCAATTTTCAGCGCAATTTGCTCTTTACGGTATTGGCGATTCAGGCGAATTAGCGCAGTGGTCGCGATGGGGAATATCAGAACAATTAACCAGGCACCTTCGGTGAATTTGACGACCGCGAATATGATCACGATTAAGAGGGAAATCGATCCCGAGAGAATATTGATGGTGAACCGAATTCGCCATTTAGCATCCTTGAGGGTGATGGCACGTTTGGCCATTCCAAACCCAGACATTGCGAAGCCCGTAAAGACTCCGATGGCATAAAAGGCAATCAGCTTTGCGACATTGGCGCCCACCACTAGAAGGAGACTGGAGGAGGCGATAGTTAGCAAGATGATGCCGTTGGAGAATACGAGTCGGTGTCCGCGCTTGGTCAACTGTCGTGGCAAGAAGCCGTCTTCGGCGATGAAATTTGCCAGGAAAGGGAAGCCGCTGAAAGGCGTATTGGCACCGGTGTAAAGAATGAGCATGGTGGAGAACTGAACGAAGAGATAGAAAATATGACCGATCGCACTGCGTCCGAATACGACATCAGCGATTTGCGAGATTACCGTCGGTGTTCCGCTCGAGTAAGGCATGGCGTGGGTAGCATTCGCCAGCCAGGAGACGCCCAGCACAAGTGTGCCGAGTATGGAACTCATGATCACGGTAGTCCTACGGGCGTTGCTTCCTTCAGGTGCTTTAAAAAGTGATACGCCGTTTGAGATCGCCTCAAGACCCGTTAGCGACGATCCTCCATTGGCGAAGGCTCTTAACAGCACGAATATCGACGCTGCCGTTATCAGTTGCTGCGAATGTCCTAGGGGTACGGTTCCAGCGCTGGTTACTACGTGAGCGAGTGATCCATTGATTTGCTTCCAGATGCCGAGTATGAGAACAAGAGCAACGGAGCCGACAAACAAGTAAGTGGGTGCTGCAAAGGCCCGTCCCGCTTCCTTGACGCCTTTCAAGTTTCCAAAAAGAAGAATTCCGATGACCCCCAACGTAATTTCCAAGTTGTAGGAGGCGAAAGTAGGAAAAGCTGAGGTTAGCGCCGAAGTTCCGGCCGCAGTTTGGACCGAGACAGTCACTATGTAATCAAGCATGAGTGCCACTGCCGCAATTTGTGCGACTACGGGTCCGAAGTTCTCCCGTGCGACGACATACGACCCGCCCGTTTTCGTGTAAACCATGACGACTTCACGGTATGAGAGGGTCACGATGACCAGGATGCTAAGAATTATCAATGTCATTGGCATGAGGATCGAGAATCCTGCGAGGCCAAAGGCGGGGAGCAGGTAGTAGAGAATGTTCTCCGTCCCGTATGCAGATGAGGATATGCAATCAGAGGAGAGAATCCCGAGGGCGAAGACTTTGCTCAATCGTTGGTGCGAGAGTAAATGTCTATTGAGCGGTTTTCCAAGAAGGATCTTTTTCACTTTGTACGAGAACGGATCCTTCAGGTGCGCTTGTTCTTTCAAGATCTGAGGGGCGGGCGCTTCGTCGATCCAAGACTTAGGCATTCACGTCACCTCCCTCGATCGTTTCTGCAATGAGGCGGTAGCCAATGCCGGGCTCAGTCAGGATGAACTGGGGAAGTTGCGGATTTGGCTCAAGTTTCTTCCGAAGCTGGCTAATGAATAATCGAAGGTAGTTTGTCTCATTTTCATATGAGTCCCCCCAAACGGATTGCAGCAATTCTTTCTGCGATACAAGTTGACCCGATTTCGATAGGAGATATTCCAGAACTCGCCATTCGATGGGAGTCAAGTGTAAGTCTGATTCTTGGGCGTCAGTAATGGTGTGCTTGGAAAGATCTACTGTCCAAGCACCTATTTGGAAGCATGGAATCGCTACGGAATCCTTCGATCGTCTGAGCACGGCTTCGACTCTCGCAATGACTTCATCGATTTCGAATGGCTTGGAAATGTAGTCATCGGCGCCGGACTTAAGGGCGCTGAGTTTGCGGTCGAGTTCGGTGCGTCCTGACAGAACCAGAATCGGCAGATTGCTCCATGATCGAATGCTCACAATCAAGTCCGCACCATCCATATCAGGAAGTCCAAGGTCCAAGATCATCGCGTCGGGATTGCCTTCCGCAACAAGTGCCGCTGCGGTTTTGGCATCGCCAGCTGAGAGCGTTCGATAACCACGAGCACGGAAGTTCATCATCAATGTCTTCACGATTTCGAGGTGATCATCGACAATAAGAATGCAATTCTTCTCTGGAGTTTTCATTTGAGATCACCAATGGGAAAT
>DASXUM010000072.1:0-2203 GCA_036504835.1 Candidatus Nanopelagicaceae bacterium | reverse complement strand
TTTTGCACAGGTTTTTGGTTAACGAGATCATCCTGGCTTCCTCGGCCCGCTTCCCCTGACTCAACATCCAAAGTCGAGACCGTTCACCCCCATGACTGGAGATTGAAGCGTTACTACATCGCTATTCAATTGTGGTGGTTTTACTGCTTGCGGGATCTCTCCCGCCTGCCAATTGTAGAAGATCGCAGCGGGATCGCGTAATTAGTTAAGTTGCAGATGGGGCTTTTGTGCGGATATCAACCTGAATTAATGGTGTGAATCCATGACTATCCCGACTTGCCGGAACGACGACGAGAGACTTCGCGCTCTGCCTCCCTGCCCATTTCGCGCTCGAGCAGAGCCGCCCGCTTGTCGTGCGATTTCTTGCCTCGGGCAACGGCCAGTTCCACCTTGGCTTTGCCGTCCTTGAAGTAGAGAGAGAGTGGAATCAGGGTCAGGCCGCCCTCCTTCATGGTGGCGGTCAGCCGGTCCAACTCGGTCCGATGTACGAGGAGCTTCCGGTCCCGTCGCGGGGGGTGGTTGGTCCAGGTGCCCTCGGTGTACTCGGGAATATGAACTCCGCTGAGCCAGAGTTCGCCGTCCTGCACCATGGCAAAACCGTCAATGAGGGACGCCCGTCCCAGACGAAGGGATTTGACCTCGGTTCCCGTCAGAACGATGCCGCACTCGTAGACATCTTGGATGGAGTAATCGTGGCGCGCTTTTTTGTTCTGCGCGATGAGTTTGCGCCCGACCTCCTTGACCATGAGAAATCAGACCTTGAGATAACGACGGAGCGTGATCACCGAAGCGAGGATGGAGACGACTAGTCCAGTTGCAAGCAGGTATGCCGAAGCGACCCAGACCTCTCCCCACCCAAAGAACTTGGTGAATGTAAGAAGCGGGGCAACTCGAGTTTGAATCACTTGCTTCAAGGCGGCGAGCAAACCCGTTGCAATTGCCCAACCGAAAATGGCGGAGATGATTCCTTCCATTAAGAATGGAAGTTGAATCGAGAGCGATGTTGCACCGACAAGTTTCATCACGCCGGTCTCGCGGCGGCGGTTGAATGCGGCGATGCGCAATGTATTGCTAATGAGAAGTGCCGCAGTCAATACAGAGGCAAGCCCTACCAGGAGTGCGCCGTTGCGGAGAACGCCGAGCAATCTGAAGAACTTCTCCAAGATCGCGCGCTGATCCTGCACGACGTCAACGCCCGGTCGTCCCGAGAATGCGCTGACAACTACTTGGTACTGCGTGGGATCCTTGAGTTTCACACGGAATGATTCAGGAAGTTGATCTACCGTCACATTCTGCGCAATTGCAGAATCCTTGAACCGCTCTTCGAAACGCTGAAAAGCCTCCGCCTGCGACTCGTAATACACATCCTGTACAACAGGCAGAGCCTTGAGGTCTTCTTGAATCTGCAACCTTTGCGCGGGTGTAACCACTCCGCCCGAGCATGATGGTGACTCAGATAAAGATCCGCAGAGATAGACCGAGACTTCAATCTTGTTGTACCAGTAATCCTTCATGGCGCTGACCTGAGAGTTCGAAAGCAGGCCAATGCCAAGCAAAGAGAGCGAGATTGCAACCGTGATTACAACGGCGAAGGTCATCGTGAGGTTACGGCGAAGCCCGATCCGGACTTCGCTTAACAGAAACCGTGCGCGCATTACTCTTCTCCCTTAACCGGTGTATCCATAGACGCCGCGAACTTGATCGCGAATGACATGCCCTGCATCGAGTTCGATAACTCGCTTACGCATCTGGTCGACAATCCCCGAATCGTGGGTGGCCATGACGACCGTAGTGCCTTCGCGGTTGATCCGGTCGAGCAATTTCATAATGCCCACCGAGGTGGCCGGGTCGAGGTTTCCGGTCGGCTCATCCGCAATGAGAGTGGCGGGGCGGCTGACATAGGCACGGGCAATGGCCACGCGCTGCTGCTCACCGCCGGAGATCTCACTGGGGCGACGATCCCCTTTGTCCTCGAGCCCGACGAGTTCGAGAACTTCGGGAACCTCACGGGCGATCTCCTTCTTGGAATAGCCAAGGACGTGAAGGGTGAAGGCGACGTTTTCAAAGATGGTCTTATTGGGTAGCAAGCGGAAATCCTGGAAGACGGTGCCGACCTGGCGACGGAGTTCGGGAACCTTATGCGTTGCCAAGGTGTTCAGATTCTTGCCCGCCACATGAATAGTCCCCGTCGTGGGCCGTTCCT
>DASXUM010000071.1:0-2958 GCA_036504835.1 Candidatus Nanopelagicaceae bacterium | reverse complement strand
AAGACTCGTACCGTTAACGGTTCATGCATCTTCCTAAACCGCAAAGGGTATGAAGCCGAAGGCTTCACTGGATCCTTTGGCTGCGTACTTCATCACTTGGCACTCAAAGAAGGCCGCCATTTCATCGAGACAAAACCAGATGTCTGCTGGCAACTTCCAATGCGCAGAAGTTTTGAGACCAGAGAAGTCGGCGACCGCGAATATTCGGTAACTGTGATTGGAGAATACGAGCGCCTTGCATGGGGTGACGGTGGCAATGATTTCGATTGGTACTGCACGAGTGACTCGGACGCCCATGTCGGCACCGAGCCCGTCTACATTTCCAATCGAGCCGAACTAACCGCGCTCCTCGGCCAAAGCGCCTACGACATCTTGGCAAAGCACTGCGATGCGCGGATGCAGGCAATTCGCGAAATCGAGAAGAAGAGCCTTCCTCTCTTTATCATCCAGCACCCCGCAACCCTGGCCGCCCAGAGCTAGCCCAAAGCGTCGCACCTTCGCCCTAGGCTGTGCCCATGGCAAAACCTACGACGGACCCCTTCCGCTGTTCTGAGTGTGGCTGGACCACCAATAAGTGGGTCGGCCGCTGCGGAGAATGCCAAGTCTGGGGAAGCGTCGAAGAAATCGCCGCACCTAAGCGACTCTCACTCGTTCCAGGCGCTGTCACCAGAGCCGCAACTCCCATTGCTGACGTAGACCTTTCCTCTGCCGCCGCTCGCTCTACCGGAGTAAGCGAACTCGACCGAGTTCTTGGTGGTGGTCTCGTACCCGGAGCCGCGATTCTCCTTGCCGGCGAACCCGGCGTCGGAAAGTCCACTCTCCTTCTCACCGTCGCAGCCAAGAGCGCCTCACGCGGAATCCGATCCCTCTTCATCAGCGGTGAAGAATCTGCCTCTCAAGTACGTCTTCGCGCCGAGCGCATCGGCGCAGTAGATCCGATCTTGTGGCTGGCATCTGAAAATGATCTCGGTGCAGTCATCACGCATATCGATTCTGTTAAACCGCAGCTTCTGATCATCGACAGCATTCAGACCATGAACAGCGCAGCTGCCGAAGGTGCAGCCGGTGGAGTGACGCAAGTTCGTGAAGTTGCCGCGGCACTCATCCGCATTGCAAAGGAACGCGACATCACTTTGCTATTAGTTGGACACGTTACAAAAGACGGCTCCATCGCCGGACCTCGCTTGCTCGAACACATCGTCGATGTCGTTCTATCTTTCGAAGGTGAAAGACACTCAAGGCTCCGTCTCATCCGCGCAACCAAGAACCGGTTCGGCGCAAGTGACGAAGTCGGATGCTTCGATTTGAACGACGGCGGAATCGAGAGCGTGGTAGACCCAACTGGGCTTTTCACAACAAGGCATGCCGAGCCAGTACCGGGCACATGCGTCACGGTCACCCTCGAAGGAAGACGGCCACTGCTTGCTGAAATCCAGGCGTTGGTCGGCGTCGGGCGGGACAACGACTACGGCAATGCGCGACGGGTTACCAGCGGACTCGATTCCGCGCGTACCTCAATGACATTGGCAGTCCTTGAACTCCGCGCCAACGTGCGAATTGCAGGACGCGATGTGTACGCCGCCACGGTCGGCGGGATGAAGATGACAGAACCCGCCGCCGATCTTGCACTTGCACTGGCAGTCGCGTCGGCAGCGCGCGGACTTGCACTTCCAGGAGATCTCGTTGCGATTGGCGAGGTCGGTCTGGCCGGAGAAATTCGCAAAGTAAGTGGTGTCGAACGTCGTCTCTCTGAGGCATACCGCCTCGGATTCAAACGCGCACTCGTGCCACAGGGCAGTGAGACCAAGATTGCCGGTATGGAAATCGTAGAAGTTTCCCGACTCGATCAAGCACTGCAACGGGTGAAGATCTCCGGAGAATGAGTTCTCTAGAAAAAGAGATCACCTCATGGTTCGCGGCCAACAAACGCGACCTTCCCTGGCGCAATTCCACCGCCTGGGGTGTATTAGTCAGCGAGTTCATGTTGCAACAGACTCCCGTCGTTCGGGTTCTTCCCAAATGGAATGAATGGATGGAACGCTGGCCAACCGCGCGAGATTTGGCTGCGGCATCCACCTCTGAAGTCATCACTGCATGGGGGCGACTCGGCTACCCGCGACGGGCACTTCGCCTTCACGAGTGCGCCAAGATCATCTCCACCGAATACGACGGCCAAGTTCCTGACTCTGAAGAAATCCTGCGATCGCTTCCCGGGATTGGTGACTACACCGCCGCTGCGATCGCCGCATTTGCCTACGACGCCCCCACGCTCGTGCTCGACATCAACATCCGGCGGTTGTTTTCGCGCTTGATTGACGGTGTTGATGCACCCAAGCCATCGCCTTCAAAGGAAGAACGTGCTGCCCGGATGAATCTAATGCCGTACAGCAACCCTCATGTCTGGGCGGCGGCGACCATGGAGCTCGGCGCACTGGTCTGTACTTCCCGTAATCCACGCTGCCATCAATGCCCCGTTTCATCTATGTGCCAATGGCGCGCAGCCGGATTTCCACTTTCTGATCAACCCCGCAAGACGCAAGCCTGGCACGGCACCGACCGGCAATGCCGCGGAGTGATTGTGCAGGCACTCAGAGAGAACGCCTCCCTCAGTAGAAATGAAATTCAAAAACTTTGGAATGAGGAGTCGCAAGTTGAGAAGGCTCTCTCCACGCTCATCGACGATGGATTGATCTGCCTGAACAACGGATCCCTCTACTCATTGCCGTAAAACCCGTAGGCTTTAGATGTGTCCCACTACTTCTTAGCGGTAGCAGTCATTGCGGGCGCGAATTTGCTTCCCGCCTTTGCTCCGCCCACGTGGTCCATACTCGTTTTCTTCACTCTCAGGTATCACATGAATCCTGTTGCCCTAGTGCTCCTCGGCGTAATGAGCGCAACCTTCGGACGAGCCATACTGGCAAGTGTCTTCCGCGCAATTCGAGGCATGTTGCCTCACGG
>DASXUM010000070.1:0-4079 GCA_036504835.1 Candidatus Nanopelagicaceae bacterium | reverse complement strand
GAAGATCGCCGTCATCAAGGAAGTACGTGGCATCAACTCAAGCCTTGGCTTGAAAGAGGCCAAGGACATCGTCGATGCTGCTCCTGCAGTATTGATCGAAAAGGGCACCAAGGAAGCAGTAGAGAAGGCAAAGGCAGCACTCGAGGCAGCCGGCGCAACAGTTTCCGTCAAGTAATTTAGCTGCACCCTACGAACGCCCTCGCCTAACGGCGGGGGCGTTCGGCTTCCTGTCGACCTATCCTAGAAAAGTACTATGAATCTTACATACTTTGTAAGATTCATAGTAGTATTTGGCCATGGTCTCTCCTCTTGCTTCGCTCAAGCGCGGCGTACTTCGCCCACGTGATGCCAATGACATGTATTCCCAGCCGGCTCGGCTGTTTAACTACTGGGAGCAAGAGGGAGTTCTCCTCAAAGTGGCTCATGGCTACTACGCACTTATTCCTGAAGCATCCCGTGGGGGGCATTGGCGCCCGCAGATTGAAGCGCTCGCATTAGGAATTGGACAGGCAGATTATGGGGTCAACGGAGTCGCACTGATGCACTTATCTGCTGCCCGCCTCCAGGGAGCAATTCCGCGGGCCATTGCAGTGGCAGTGTTGGCAGTTCCAAATCAACGTCCCGCACTTGAGACGCCTTTTGGACGCATTGTTTTTGTGAAAAGAGATGTTGCTCGCTTGAAGCGCATTAAGGTCAAGACTGAGCTTGCGACTGGTTGGTGTACCAGCAACGAACAAACGGCTGTGGATCTCGCTAGGCGACCCAACTTGGTTGAAGGGATGGCACACGTTGCCCGAGAGGCGGCTTGCACGCTGTTTCCTCTGAGTGACAAAAAACAATTGGATTTTCTCGTCAAGGATCAACGAATGGGTGCTGCACTACAACGACTTGAGAGTTGGATGAAGGATGCTTGATCTCGACGAAAGTCAGGATGTTCAAGAATTATTCGGCGCTGAAGAATCGCAGGTTAATCGCGATCACGCGATTAGTCATGTGCTTGTTGCTCTTCAGCAAATTAACACAGAATTTGTCTTCTTCGGTGGTACCGCACTCTCTCGTACCTACTTAACGACGGGACGGTTGTCAGAGGATATTGATCTTTACTCCCCAGATCGGCGTGCACTTTGTCGAGAGTTAGATGATCTTCCAAGGTTAATGAAGGAGGAATTCCCACAGGCTGTTTGGAATGTAATACCATCGCAAACAGTTGAACCACGGAGTTCGCTACTTGTTTGCGAGGCATCGATTCAAATTAGGGTACAAGTTGTTGATGCCCTCTCACGTGGATGGCAATCAATCCCGACGAACCTGGTTGACATTCATCAGCGTTATTCAGATGTCTCGAAGACTCAGCTCATTGTTCCGACTTTTGACGGTTTCGTCGCTATGAAAATATTGGCGTGGTTCGACCGAGGAGCGCCCCGAGATCTTTTCGATCTTGACGGTTTATCGCGAATTGGTGCCGTCTCCAGCGCCACTCACGATTTGGTTGAAAAATTGCGCGGATACCGACTCACGAAGCAGATGCTTAGTCGGAAAGTTTCGGGACTCTGGCAAGAGGAGTTGGCCCATCAGACGAAATTGGAAAGATCAGAGAATGAGTGCCTCGCTCGGGTATTGGAGTGGTGGGGAAAGTCTGAAAGTTAAGGCGCTAAGAACAGATAGTCGCGAACCCGGTGGCTTTCGGTCGGAGTTTGAAATTCACCAAGTGCCCTTGGTTGTCGCGGAATACGGCCGTCGTGCCGACCAGCGAGAGGGTGCCCGAGTCGTACGGGTTGCCCCACCCTTTTGGGGGATTGCCGAAGCCGTCCCCGAGGATGCCGCCGACGCGCTCGAAAAAGTGGCCAAAGGCCCTGATTTCCCCGATTCCGCAGTGGGTATAGAGCTGGAAAGGGATGGTCTTGCCCAATGCGGCCAGGGTTGGGCCGGAGCCGGGTTCGTCGACGGGATGCCGGGCAGCCATGCCGATAACGGGGGTGGCCATGCCCGCGATGATGAGGAGGGCCGTGATCGAGCGCCACTTTGACCTGCGAGCTGCCATTTCGACCCTTTCGGTGACCTGTGTCACGGATCCTTCCACTTTCTTGCAGAAATCGCTGACATTCGGGGCCGGGGTATGGTAAAAGCCGCGGTTGGACATAGGGGGTCGCGCCCCGATATCCTTGGCGCTCGCACAAATCCTTTTAGGTCAATGCATATAGCGGCTGAGACCTTTGTCCGTGCGTCACCAAATTCTGTTCGGAAGGACACCTCTTGGCCGCGTCAAAAAAATCATCTGTTGCTCCACGCCGTATTTCATTTGCGAAGATCCGCGAACCTCTCGAAGTCCCAAACCTACTCGCACTCCAAATTGAGAGTGTTGACTGGTTGCTGGGCAACGACGTCTGGCGTCAGCGTCTCGCAGTAGCCGAAACCACTCACCGCGGTGAGCTCCCACAGCAATCCGGATTGGAAGAAATCTTCGAGGAGATTTCACCGATCGAGGATTTCCAAGGGTCGATGTCACTCTCATTCCGTGACCACCGCTTCGAGCCACCTAAGTACTCAATCGAAGATTGCAAAGAGCGCGACATGACTTACTCGCAGCCGCTCTTCGTGACCGCTGAGTTCACCAACAACATCACCGGTGAAATCAAGTCGCAGACCGTCTTCATGGGCGATTTCCCCGTGATGACACAGCGCGGAACATTCATCATCAACGGCACCGAGCGCGTAGTTGTATCGCAGCTCGTCCGTTCACCTGGTGTGTATTTCGAGCGCACCATCGAGAAGACCTCTGACAAAGACGTCTTCACGTCAAAGATCATTCCTGGCCGCGGTGCATGGCTTGAATTCGAAATCGACAAGAAGGACCTTGTCGGAGTTCGTATCGACCGCAAGCGTAAGCAGTCAGTCACTGTCTTCTTGAAGGCGTTGGGCTGGACCGAAGAGCAGATTCTTGCTGAGTTCGGCGAGTACGAGTCAATCCGTGCGACCCTTGAAAAAGACAACGTCAAGACACAAGACGAAGCATTGCTAGATATCTACCGCAAGTTGCGTCCTGGCGAGCCTCCTACAAAGGAAGCCGCACAGAACCTGATCGAGAACCTGTACTTCAACCCTAAGCGTTATGACCTGGCAAAGGTTGGCCGCTTCAAGGTCAATAAGAAGCTCGGACTTGATCTCGAACTCAAGCAGGGCTTGCTGACGATTCAAGATATTGTCGCGACAATCCGCTACCTCGTAGCACTCCACAAGGGCGAACTCCTTATGGAATACGGTCGCGAAGTTCGTGTTGAGAAGGACGATATCGATCACTTCGGTAACCGTCGTCTCCGCACCGTCGGTGAATTGATCCAGAACCAGGTCCGTACCGGTCTATCCCGTATGGAGCGCGTTGTTCGCGAGCGTATGACTACTCAAGATGTTGAGGCTATTACTCCTCAGACCTTGATCAACATCCGCCCAGTGGTTGCCTCAATCAAGGAGTTCTTCGGAACTTCCCAGTTGTCGCAGTTCATGGATCAGACCAACCCGCTTTCTGGTCTTACCCACAAGCGCCGTCTTTCCGCGCTTGGACCTGGTGGTCTCTCACGTGACCGTGCCGGCTTCGAAGTTCGTGACGTTCACCCGTCGCACTACGGCCGCATGTGTCCAATTGAAACTCCTGAAGGTCCAAACATCGGTCTTATCGGATCTCTTGCAACCTACGGCCGCGTTACCGCTTTCGGTTTCATCGAGACCCCTTACCGCAAGGTTTCCAAGGGTCGCGTTACCGATCAGGTTGATTACCTAACTGCTGACGAAGAAGACGAGCACATCATTGCTCAGGCCAACGCGCCTTTGACTGATGACAATCACTTCTCCGAAGCACGTGTTCTCGTTCGTCGTCGAGGTGGAGAAGTTGAATACATCCCCGCAGACGAAGTTGATTACATGGACGTATCACCGCGTCAGATGGTTTCCGTTGCAACCGCAATGATTCCGTTCTTGGAGCACGATGATGCCAACCGCGCATTGATGGGTTCCAACATGATGCGTCAGTCTGTTCCTTTGATGCGTGCAGAAGCACCACTTATCGGAACCGGTATGGAATTCCG
>DASXUM010000069.1:0-6905 GCA_036504835.1 Candidatus Nanopelagicaceae bacterium | reverse complement strand
GCCAGTCCCAGGCTTGCTATAACACCGGCTGCCGAAAGCATTCGCGGTGCGCTAAAGCGGTGCGCTAAACGGTCGCCCGAAAATCTCCCGACAACCATCGTGACCGAGAAAGCGATGTAGGGAAGTGCGGAAACAAAATGCGAGGCGTGAAAAGTCTCCCGAGAAAGAATTCCTCCCCAGTCTCCGGCCGCGCCTTCGGAGAGGGCGCCGCAGAATCCGAAGAAACCTAAAATCCAGAGTAGTCCCGGCCGCTTCTTTGCCTTCTCGTCTTTATGGAATTCGTGGATGTCTTCTGATGCCGGTAGCCAGCGCGGCTTTGCGAAGAATGCAACGGAGGAGATGATCACGCTTACTATCAACGTTTGAATCATGAAGGACACCTTCAACTGTGAAAATACACCCCCGATGGCTCCGCCGAGAAGACCGCCAACCGAAAAGAACCCGTGGAAGGCGCTCATCATGCGTTTGCCGGATTTGTGTTCAAGGGCGACGGCATGAGAATTCATCGCGACGTCTTGGAATGCCGAAGTGAATCCGAAAAGAAATAGAGAGAAGCAGAGCCAGGCAATGTTAAAAACGAATCCAAGGAGAATTGTTGCAACGGCTAGCGCAAGGCTGGCCGTAAAGGCGATCGGAGCACTTCCGTGTTTGGCGGAGAGTCGTCCCGAAGGACGCAATGCTAAGAAGACGCCAATTGATGATGAGAGAAGAATTGTGCCAAGTGTGGCGTTGGAGATATGAAGATGTGCCTTGATATCTGGGATTCTTGCAACGAATGATCCGACGCCCAAACCATTGGTAATAAAAGTCAGCGTTACCGCTAGTTTGGCTCTTTTCAATTACAGCTTGTTAAGAAAGTCTGGATTGTCATCGGGTGGGAGCACGCGACGTGTTCCGCCGCCGAAGTTGAATCCCTTCGCTCGCACTGGGCGACCAGCGATCCAGTAGGCGATAGAACCAAGTGCCATGAATGGCGCAACTAAAAGAATGATTAAAAGCCATCCCCACTTTGGAAGGTTGCGGACTTGGGTCTGGTCAGTGCCGGCACAGTCGACAAGGGTGTAGATCGTGAATACCACGGGGAGAAGAAACAGGAGGAAGCGCATAAGGCAAGTGTAACCCTTGTCTATGAGACGAGGATTGCCGTTGCTAACAGGGCTGAAAATAGGAGTTGGAGCTGTCCAGTTTTGGCGATCATGGGAATGAGCGCTGCGCTCTGCTTCTCAACCTTTACCTCACGTGCCAGCCTCAACGAAAATGGAAGTGCCGCGAGCGTGATCAAGGCCCATGGCGTTACAAAGAGAGCAGCGACGTGGGCAAGGAGGAGAAGGAGTGCGAAGAAATTGCGACTTCCGTTCTCGCCCAAATGAACAGCCAGCGTGTGCTTTCCCACAAGCGCATCTTTTTCACGGTCGCGAATATTGTTGATTGCAAGGATCGCGCACGACAAGGCGCCAATTGGAATCGCAGCAGCCAGACTCTTTAAGGTGAGTGTCTGCGTTTGTACGAAGTACGTGCCCATCGTCGCAACGAGCCCGAAGAACACGAATACGGAAATTTCGCCGAAACCTTTGTAGCCATAGGGAGTCTTGCCTCCCGTGTATGTCCATGCGGCGATGATCGCCACCGCACCAACCAGGAGAAGCCACCATGAACTTAATGAGGCGAGAAGGATCCCGGCTATTGCGGCGATTGAGAATGCAATGAAAGCGGCTTTCTTCACTGCCGCCGGAGTTGCGAGTCCACTTGCGACGATTCGGATTGGCCCGACACGATCAGAGTCCGTTCCGCGAATTCCATCCGAGTAGTCGTTCGAATAATTCACACCGATCTGCAATGACAGGCTGACGATGAGGGCAAGGCCAGCACGCGCCAGGATTGCGTGAGTTCCGGCAAGGGCGGTGCCAACGATGACGGGAGCAACCGCAGCCGCAAGAGTGCGGGGTCGCCCTCCCTTCACCCATGTATCAAGTGAGGTCATCTGCCAACGCCTTTCGTTCAAGTACTGCCTGGGCAAGTGCTTTTTGATCGACCTTACCGACCCCGATCATGGGCAATGCCGAAAGTATAAGGAAACCTTTCGGCTTTGCTACTACCCCAAGAGTCTTTTCAAGATACGAAGAAATTTCCTGCGTGGATATTGGATGGTCTCCCGCAATGGCGATGTGAAGGGCGCTGCCCCATTCCGCATCGGGAATTGCGAAGGCGGCAAACTCATTTTCCTTGAACGCTTCTTGGAGGGCGCCTTCTACGGCGCTAAGTGAGACTTTTTCGCCACCACTGATGATGACGTCGTCTGCTCTCCCTTCGACGACGAGTTTGCTGTTGACGAAAGAACCAAGATCATTGGTGAGGAACCAGCCATCGACATAGGAGTCTCGCCACGCTTGCTCATCGTTGAGGTAGGTGTAGGCGATCATTGGCCCCTTGATTTTTATTGTCCCGCTGCTCGTGTCAACCTCCACCCCGGAAATCGGAGTCCCGTTGTAGACGCATCCGCCACAGGTCTCAGTCATCCCATACGTGGTTACGATTTCAATTCCGGCCTCGGCGGCGGCCTGACGTATCGAGTCCGAAAGCGCTGCGCCACCAACGAGTACGGCTCGACAATTCTTCAGGTGGTTAAGGAGTTGCCTATCGCCGTTAAGGGCGCGGAAGAGTTGAGTTGGCACGATGGCAGTGAAATCAGCTTTTGGATATTCGGTTGCCTCGCGTAGATCGATGGGAGTGGTGCCGAGTTCGAGAGACCTCACGAGGACATTGATTCCGGCGACGTGAGTGAGTGGAAGAAGAAGCGACCAGACTTCTCCGTATTTGGCGCCCAGATATTCGTTTGACGCTTTCGCCGATGCAAGAAGGGCGTTGGCTGTGATGCCGACTTCTTTGGAACCCCCCGTTGAACCACTTGTCGCAACAACTATGGCCACGGGGCTAGGAACGTGGGATTGGCTCATCGGCGCAAAGCACAAAGCGGGCCCTGTTCCAACAAAAGCGGCCGATAAACCAACCATCACTTCTGGGATGGGGCTCTCTCCAAGACAGAGGAGTTCTCTATGTGACGAGTTTTCCATTGCCCACGTAGGCTAGCGCCCAAACCCAAGTAGGAGGAAATGTGAGCGAGCCAATCAAGCGTGAGTTCGGAAGCCGAGAGATTCCAGCGTGGGTAACTGGCCCAGGCGGAGAAGATTTCACCGACATCATCTACGAAGTAGCAGATGGCATGGCGAAGGTAACCATCAACCGCCCTTCACGGCGCAATGCATTTCGGCCGCAGACAATCATCGAATTGCAAGAGGCGTTTTCCTTGGCACGTGATGACGAGGAAGTCGGAGTCATCATTCTGACTGGTGCGGGGACCGAGGCATTCTGTTCGGGTGGAGACATCCAAGTTCGTGGTGATGATGGCTATTTAGGCGATGATGCGCTCGCGAAAAAAGGAATCGGACGGCTCAACGTTCTGGATTTGCAGGTGCAGATTCGCCGCACGCCCAAGCCGGTGATTGCGATGGTCGCTGGATGGGCAGTAGGCGGAGGCCACGTCTTGCACGTCGTCTGCGATCTCACAATCGCCGCTGACAATGCACGATTCGGACAGACTGGGCCAAAGGTCGGTTCGTTCGACGGCGGATATGGCGCAGGACTTCTTGCCGCACATGTTGGTCAGAAGAAGGCTCGCGAGATCTGGTTCCTTACTCGTCACTACAGCGCGCAAGAAGCACTCGACATGGGTCTTATCAACACGGTGGTTCCTCTGGCAGAACTTGAAGCCGAGACTGTCTCCTGGGCGCGAGAGATGCTGCGCCAGTCGCCTATGGCTCTTCGACTACTGAAGGCGAGTTTGAATGCGGCCGACGATGGGCTCGCGGGAGTGCAACAACTTGCCGGCGATGCGACCCTTCTCTTTTATTTAACCGAAGAAGGCCAAGAAGGACGAGATGCATATAAAGAGAAACGTCCACCGAACTTTGGAAAGTTTCCAAGGCGTCCTTAAATGTTGGAGTCCATCCTTGATTCTCTCAAGGTAGTTGCATTACCAACGAAGACGGATTTTCGTTCGGTGAAGGTGCGCGAGGTCGCGCTGATTCTGGGACCGCAAGGGTGGGGAGAGTTCTCGCCCTTCGTTGAATATGAACCGAGTGAATGCGTTCCGTGGCTTGTAAGTGCCGTGGAGGCTGCAACCACAGTGCCGCCTGTGCCGTTGAGATCAAAAATCAATGTGAATGCAACGATGCCTGCCATCAACGGCAAAGAGAAAATTGCAGAAGTGCTTTCTTGGTTTCCAGGTTGTAAGAGCATAAAAATCAAAGTAGGCATGGATTTAAAAGAGGATCTGACGCGCATTTCCGACGTGTGCGAGTTGGCGCCCTCGGCCAAGATCAGGGTCGACGTCAATGGATCTTGGTCGGTGGGGAAAGCGACGCAAGCCATCCACGCCATCAATGACATTTGCGAACTGGAATACGTCGAGCAACCCTGCAACTCCCTAGATGAGTTGCGCGAATTGAAAAAGCGTGTGGGAATTCCTGTGTTGATCGCGGGGGATGAGGTCGTGCGCAAAGCAGAAGACCCGCTGGCGATTGACCTGCATGATGCAATTGATGTCCTCTTGTTGAAAGTCGCACCCCTTGGGGGAATCAAGCGCTCACTTGAAATTGCGGCGCACCATGGCAAGCCGGTGGTTGTCTCCAGTGCCTTGGACTCTGCCGTCGGGATTTCGTACGGCTTGCGATTGGCCGCCGCGCTGCCGACTTTGGATTATGCCTGTGGGCTTGGCACCGGTGCGCTTCTCAACTCAGATGTCGCGACGCTTCCGATAGTCGATGGCGCAATCTCGGTGGCTTCGGTTGTGCCCGAAGAGTCATTGATCGAGAGGTACTCAATTTCACCGGATCGATTAGATTGGTGGCGTACGAGAGTGCGAGAGACCTGGAACGCAGGCGCTGAAGAGTGGGTAAATGAAGAAGGGTGGAGATGGTGAACACATCAACTCAACTGGCTCGCCACATCACCCGCAATCTAATTGAGAACGGCGTGAGCGACGTTGTCTTGTCGCCGGGTTCTCGCAATGCACCTCTTTCGATTGCGCTTTACGCCGCAGAGCAAAAGGGTCTGGTCAAACTGCATGTACGCATTGACGAGCGAACGGGCGCTTTCTTTGCCTTAGGAATCGCGAAGGCTTCCGGCAAACCTGTGGCAGTTGTGTGCACCAGCGGCACTGCGGTCGCCAACTATCACCCCGCAGTGCTTGAGGCACATCACTCTCAAGTCCCACTGCTTGTCATTACCGCTGACAGGCCGGAACGCCTGCGTCAGACCGGGGCGAATCAAACGACATTGCAGGCGAAAATCTATGGCGATGCTGTTTCTCTCTCGGAAGATATTTCCAAGCCCGATCACGATTTACGGGAAGCATTTGACGCGCTCCTGCTCGGACCTGTCCACCTCAATGTCCAATTCGATGAACCACTGCTTCCAGATGATGACCATGCCTGGCTGGCGGAAGTTACACCGGGTGAGGCGGCAAAACCTAAGCCGGCCAAGCTCCGAGACCTGGTAATCGCCGAACCCCGCGGCGTCATCGTGGTGGGTCATGATCGGGGCGGTCTAGACGCGCATGAGATTGCCGATTTCGCCGACAGCATCGGATGGCCGCTCGTAGCCGAGGACCCACTCTCATTTGATAAGACAGTGCCTTATGCATCCCTATTTCTGACCGCCAAGAGGATCCGCGATGCACTTAAGCCAGAAGTTGCCATAGTGGTTGGTCGCACTACTTTGTCTCGTTCCTTGAATGCACTTGTTAAATCCGCAACGCGCGAAATTGTGATTGATCCCCGGGTTGCCACGATTGATATCAATCGAAATGCGGACCAGATATTTCTTGGTATTCCGAAGGTGAAATTCGAAGGCGAGATCGACAGTGAATGGGTCGCATTGTGGGACACGTATTCAAAGGAGACTGCAACACTTTTGGATACCCTTCCCGAATGGTTTGAAGGATCCATCGCTCGCGCTTTTGCTCGATTGCTACCAAGTCAGAGCACGCTTTTCATTTCCTCATCTCGCCCGATTAGAGATCTGGAAGGTTTTGCGGCTCCACGAAAGGATATTGAAACCTTCGCCAATCGTGGATTGGCAGGCATCGATGGGAACATTTCCACCGCACTGGGAATTGCAAATCAGCGTTCTTCGACTATGGCCGTCATTGGGGATCTCTCGTTCCTGCATGATCTGACCGGATTGATTGGCAATGACGAGATTAATTTGCGCATCTTCGTAATCAACAATGATGGCGGAGGAATCTTCTCGACCCTTCCCCAGCACAATGCCGAGGGATTCGAGAAGATCTTTGGAACTCCGCATGGTCATGATCCAGCCCTTATTGCGGCATCAATGGGCATTAAGGCAAAGACAATCTCCTCCATTGATGAGTTGCAGATTGAGATGCTCGAACCAGTGATCGGTTTATCTGTGGTCGTCTTGCCAGTTCCATCGAGGCAAGAGAACGCCGATTTTCTGGTTGAGCTTTACCAGTCGATCGAATCGATCTAGTACAAAACTAGAGTTACTTGGTGTAACTACTGGCACCAAGGGCGTTCAGCATGGGTGCGAACTTGGCCTGACTCTCGGCGAGTTCGCGTTGCGGGTTTGAGCCCGCGACAATTCCACAACCGGCGAATAGTTTGATGTGATTGTTCTCGATCTGACCGCAACGCAATGCGATTCCGAGTTCACCGTCTCCGCGCGCATCTATCCAACCGACAGGACCGGCATAACGCCCGCGTGCCATGCCTTCCAAATCTGAAATTACCTTTGCGGCCTTTTCAGTCGGAGTGCCGCACACTGCGGCGGAGGGATGGAGTTTCTCCAAAATTGTGAAGGTGTCGACGTGCGTCGGGACTTCC
>DASXUM010000068.1:0-3182 GCA_036504835.1 Candidatus Nanopelagicaceae bacterium | reverse complement strand
TGCCAAGCGAAAGAAAGCTGCTGCTACCAAAGAGACGCGTCCACGTGCTCCGCGGCAGAAGAGCGAGCGTCCTAAGGGCGGAGGAGAACTCGTCGCCGGAAGAAATGCAGTTGTCGAGGCACTACGCGCGGGAGTTCCTGCCACAGAATTGATTGTTGCGCGCAGCATCGATGTCGACGATCGCATCACCGAATCCCTGCAGCTGGCACTTGCGACACATCTTCCGATCCGTGAAGTACACCGTGCCGAAGTAGAAGGTTTGTCGGGAAGCAGTCAAGGAATTCTTCTTGCTATCAAACCGTTCCAGTATTCAAGTCTGGAAGAGATTCTCATCCGTGCTACCAAGCCAATGCTCATTGTTGCCCTCGACGGTGTTACCGATCCCCGCAACCTCGGTGCGATTGTTCGAAGTGCTTCGGCATTCGGCGCCGATGGAGTAGTCATGGCCGAACGCCGTGCTGCTGCCATGACAGCATCGGCATGGAAAGCATCTGCTGGTGCAGCCGCACGTATGCCCGTTGCGCAGGTGAGCAATCTTCCGCGCGCAATCGATGAGGCGAAGAAAGCGGGATGCTTTGTCATAGGGTTGGCCGGCGAATCGGATGCGCCGCTTAGCCAGATGAAACTTGAGAAAGAATCGATCATGATCATTGTTGGCAGCGAAGGAAAGGGCTTGTCTCGTTTGGTCCGAGAGAAGTGCGATCTCGTGGTGTCGATTCCGATGAGAGCAGATACAGAGTCTCTCAACGCCAGCGTCGCCACCTCCATTGCGCTCTTTTGGGTGGATGAGCAACGCCGCAAACAATGAAGTACACGCGATTTATTGCCTGTGGCGATTCCTTCACGGAGGGAATGTGCGACGAGGTTGTCGGTGGCCAGTATCGCGGCTGGGCAGATCGCATTGCAGACGTGATGGCTCACCAGAGTCCTGAGTTCACCTATGCGAATTTCGCAGTCCGGGGAAAGTTGATCCATCAGGTGGCGGCAGATCAGGTGCCAATTGCGCTTACATATGTGACCGGCCCAGAGACGCTTTTCTCATTTCACGCCGGTGCCAACGATGTTCTGCGCCCCAATTACAAGCCAGAGGTCGCTTTACCGCTCTACACAAAAACAGTTCGAAAGATCGCGGCATCTGGTGCAACCGTTCTGCTCTTCACGGTGCTCGAACGTACTGACCGCACGGGCAAGACCGCTGATCTTTGGGCAGCACGATTCGCTGAATTCAATAAGAATGTGAGAGCGGTAGCGGCCGAAGTCGGCGCCATTGTTGCCGATGCCAACGAAGAGGGTCTCCTTAGCGATCGACGTTTTCTGGCCGATGACCGCCTCCATCTCAATGTGGTCGGGCATGATCGCGTGGCGCAGGGAATATTGGAGAAACTGGGACTTCCATTTGATATGACCTGGCGCGAACCTCTTCCGCAGGCCGCGAAGCTTTCCCGGCCAAAGCGCTACAAGTCCAATGCGAAATGGATCGCAACATTTTTCCTTCCATGGGTGTGGCGACGACTGCGGGGCAAGTCCTCCGGCGATGGCAGAGTAGGCAAGCATTCCTTCCCCATACCGTGGCCGGCGGTGTGAGACTTCTCTGAGAATTCTCAGATCGCATTGGTAGGCTCGCCGACATGTGTGATGATCACCCCCACGAAGAATTAAGTCGTCGTCGAGCACTCCAGATTGGCGGCAGTGCTGCACTCGTAGGAATGAGCGGTCTGCTATTTCCTAATTCGGCAAATGCGGCATCGGCTGGTTCGGATATTTTCCACGGCCCGCGCAATCGTGCAGAAGTGGCGATTACTTTTCATGGTGCTGGCGATCTCGCCATAGCCCGCAAGATCTTGGCGATCGCCAAGAAGACCACTTCACCAATTACCGTGATGGCAGTTGGCGTTTGGCTCAATGCCAATCCAGGCATTGGCCACGAGATTGTGGATGCCGGCCACGAGTTGGGAAATCACACCTACAGTCACAAGACAATGACCCTGCTGACTTTGAAGGAAGCAAAAGCCGAAGTAGCAAAAGGCAAAGCTGCCGTTACCAAGGCCGTTGGATCTCCTGGAAAGTGGTTCCGACCCTCAGGCACATTGAAATCCAATTCGATTATTCGCGCTGCCGCCGGCGCCTCTGGATATTCGCACTGCTTGATTTACGATGTTGATTCCTTGGATTACACCAATCCTTCGGCCAAGGGCATTGTCGCCAACTGCATGAAGACCGTCCAAAATGGGAGCATTATCGGCATGCATTTTGGCCATGCCCACACAGTCGCTGCTCTGCCCTTGCTGATCACAGCCCTGCAGGCTCGGAATCTGACCCCTGTCACGGTTTCACAACTGCTCCGCCCCTAGAATTTCATCAATTTCTATTGCGCTGACATAATGCGCAGGTAAGAAAGGCCTCCCTAGCTCAGTGGTAGAGCATCCGCCTTGTAAGCGGAAGGTCGTCAGTTCAATCCTGACGGGGGGCTCTGTTTAGAAGAAATACCGTTTGAATAGGTAAATCGAGGCGCCAATCCCGACGACCATCACAAGTCCCTTGTAGAAATTGGGCGACATCCGACTCGCCCAGCGGCCACCCAGTGCGCCTCCGATGCTGGAGCCGACGAAGAGGGCGAAGGCGAGCATCCAGTGAACGTGGCCGCTAAATAAGTAGATGACATTTGAGGCAGCACTTGGGATTCCGACGATGATGTTCTTAGCCGCATTCATTACGTCCGGCTTTTTCGGATTCCGTGCCAGCGATGCGATAACCATGACGCCTTGCCCTGGACCGAAGTAACCGCAGTAGAGCCCGCTCGCGGCGATGCCGACGGTTTCGATCTTCTCGTTTCGTCTTCCTATCGCAGGCTTGGTTGGCAGGAGCAAGGTAAGAGTCGCTCCCAAGAGTAGGAATGGCACGATGTGCTCAAAAACGTGGGGAGGGAAGGCGAGAAGCAGCGTTGCTCCGATAAGTGAGCCAATGACAGATATTGCGATCAAGAACTTGTAGAGCTTGATGAGATCCCAGATCTTGTATTTGCTGGAGCGTATTGCCACGAAGTTCGCGCTCGTGGTGCCGATTGCATTGGTTACGGTCGCATCGAGAGGGTGAAGGCCCAGGGCGAGCAGCACAGGGTAGGAGATGATCGAGGCCCCGCCAGCCATGCCGTTGATGGTCCCAACGACGATGCCTGCCACGGT
>DASXUM010000067.1:0-5109 GCA_036504835.1 Candidatus Nanopelagicaceae bacterium | reverse complement strand
CGACGGTGCCTGTCGCAATGATCGCGATCCTGCGCAACATCATCGACTCCTAATCTCCGTGGAACGCGAAGGCTTCATCATGGAACCTGTCTGTGGGAATGCCGGCGTCAACGGCTGCTCGCTTTACTGCAGAGACCAAGGCTTCTGGTCCGCAGATGAATATCTCCGAGTCTGGAAACTGGGGTACGAACTTCTTCATGTAATCCGAAGTCATGGGATGCTCTCTTCTGGAGCCAACTAAGTAATGAACTCGAGCGCCAATGCGGTCGGCAAGTTGATCAAGTTCCTTGCGAAGAACTAGGTCCTCCTCTTTTGAGACTCGATAGAAGACATCTATTTGCGTGTTATTTGGGAACTCCTCCATGATCGCGCGAAGTGGCGTTATGCCCACACCACCGCCGATGAGGACGATGTGACGGCCGCGTTGCGCGTTCTTTGAAGTGAAGATCCCGTATGGACCTTCGATAAAGACGCGCGTGCCTGGTTTGAGGTTGGCCAGCGCCTTCGAACTATCTCCAAGTCCCTTCACCGTAATGCGCAACGTTTCGTTTGTGGGTGGGGCAGATAGTGAATATGGATGCGATTGGTACCAATCCTTCTTTGTGATGAATCGCCAACTGAAGAACTGCCCTCCAACTGCATGCAACTTGAGAATGTCTTGTCCTTTGATGTAGATCGAGATTATTCCAGGGCCTTCCTGAACAACTTTGTCGACCTTGAGTTGGTGACGCATCGATCTACCCAAGGGAATCAAAATTCTCCATGTGACGATAGAGAAAACCACGAATAGGTAGAGACCGATCCAGTAGTACTTCGCAGGTTTGTTGGTGATGAACATTGCACCCGTGAGAATTTGATGCATAAATGAAAGGGCGATCGCCAAGTACGTATAGAGATGAATTACCCACCACGTTTCATACTTCATCCGTGAACGAAATTCGCGATAGGAACTGACTCCGGCGACTACCAACAATAGGAAGCCGGCGGTTGCAGGAAGCATCCATGGGTAAGTCGTAATCATGACCCACAAAGTGGAGCCAATTCTGTTCTGGTCGCTGCCCGCGTAACCCAAAACAACTAGGAAGACGTGAAGTGAAATAAAATAGAGGGCATATGGAGCAGATTTGCGGTGCCATGTAACAAGCCGATCGTGACCCAGCGCCTGTTCGATCCAGGGGATACGAGCAATTAGCAGGAGTCCGATTATTGCGAGATATGAGCCAACGAGTGCACAGAAGCGCGAGGTCATGGTGATAATGCTGTACACCGAACTGAAGTCGTGCGCGGTCAAGTTGATGATTTGAATGGCCAAAGTGAATCCCAGGCCAAGTCCAGTCAGGAGACTTGCCTGATCGCTTACGCGACGTTTCTTCATAGAACCCAACCTGCTTTGTAGCTTTTTGGGGCATTCCCGCTTAGGCGTGCAGAGCAAAATGAGTATAGCGATTCATGACATTTTCCCAGTAGGTGCTCATTAGTTATTCAAAACACTGTCCTAGGTTTTGACTCGAAAGGGGAGCCACCCCTAAATAGTTTTATGAATGGAGTTATCATGGAAAAGTTTTCGACAACGTCCAAGTTTGTATCGGCAGGTGCCGTCATGGTCCTGGGTTTGGGAATTTCTGCCGCAGTTTTGACCTCATCGGCCAACGCTGACGAGACGCATTCCCTTCCGAAGATCTCCCATATCTCGAAATCGGACTCATCGATTCCGGCAGCGGTCCTACCCTCCACTATCCAGGCGCCATCGATTGCTTCGATGCCAAAGGGCGGGGAATCCGAGGACGATGCAATCAGTTCCACCAGCGATGATGAGTCATCCGACGACTGAAACTTTCAGTTAATTCTCATCAAATTTGGGGCTGTTGGATAGAGGCCTTCACTAGGGTTTGCGGGTGAAGAAATGGGCCAAGCGCATCGCAATTGCGCTCTCGGTGCTCATAATTGTTGCAGCGGGGGGCGCCTACTATGTCGCTCATTCGGCGGCTAAGGCTGTTCCCCGCTCGCAAGCCTTAAAAGGTGCGCCGCAATCCCTCCACGGTGATACCAATATTCTGTTGCTGGGTCTAGATAGCAGACGCGCTAACGATGGGTCTGATCTTCCCCGGCAGTTGCTTGATTTGTTGCATGTGGGAAGCACCAGCCAAGTTGGTGGGTACAACACCAACACGATGATTCTGATTCACATTCCCGCCGGTGGCGGAAGAGCAGTCGCGATCTCGATTCCGCGAGACGACTACGTTGAGGTACCAGGCCTTGGGATGAAGAAGATCAAAGAGGCGTATGGGTTGGTCAAGTACACAAATGAAACTCAACTTGTGAAACAGGGTATCCCTAATCCGCAACGGGAGTTCTTGAGTCGTGAAGCCGGTCGTGAAGCAACCATTGCCACGATCCACAACTTGCTCGGCGTCCCAATTGACCATTTCGCGGAAGTGAACCTCGTTGGTTTCTACGATCTTGCCAATGCTTTAGGTGGCGTGCAGGTGTGTTTGAAGCAAGCGGTGAATGACTCGCAATATTCGGGAGCCGTTTTCCCGGCGGGTGTTCAGACAATTACTGGGGCCGATGCTCTCAAATTTGTAAGGCAGCGACATGGACTTCCAGAAGGGGATCTGGATCGTACACATCGTCAGCAAGCTTTCATCACCGGGGTGATTACCAAACTTCGGACCGAAGGGATCTTCGGGGATTTGGGCAAAATTTCTGCCCTCTTGAATGTCGCAAAGAAAGATGTGGTTATCGACAGCGGGTGGGACGTTTTGGGATTCTTACCTGAAGCAAAAAGTCTTACAGGTGGCCACATAACCTTCTACACGCTTCCGATTGAAGGTTTTGCAAGCCGTAATGGACAGAGCGTCAACCTAGTCGATCCTGTAAAGATAAAGGCTTACGTCAAGGCGCTTTTTTATCCCTCAAAGGCAACGCCGTCGGTCAGCCCATCGCCTTCGGTGAGTGCGACAGGTGTTGCCAGCCCCTCCCCGTCAAATTTTGCGACGAGTGCGAACGGCGTGCCCGTGCAGGGCGGCAAAATCCCCTGTGTAAATTAGCCGCGGGGGGTTGGGCGAATGGCGCATTTTGAAAGGTTCGGTAGTTACGTGATTTTGGCGTTGACACCGAAAGAGAAATTCTTCGGACTGCACGCGTCGCCTCAAGCAAAGTTCAGCGAAATTATCTCTGTTCGCAAAGTCGACAAGATGTGGGGACGTAAGGTTATTAAGGGGATACGAGCCTTCGGAACTGGCCTTCCTCGGGTTATTGCACTTGGTACGTGGCGCTATCGAAAAGGTAAGAACTTCGTAGTCGCATATGGAAAGCGTCCTGGATACGTCATTACTTTCAATTCCGGTGAATTCAAACAATGGGTAGTCACGCCCGACAATACAGAAGAAGAGATTCGGACTATATTTCCAGGATTTCTGACGACTAACTAAAGCGTTTCTTTATCTGCCTCGGAACGAAACGAAGGAATCTTCCGCCCAGTCTTCGTCCTTGCTCAATTGGGGAAACCTCGAGTAATTGAATGCCAAGGTCTTCTTCGGGTCGAATTTCAGTGATGGCAGGGGTATCTAGATCAATGGAATTCGCGATTCTTTCGAAATTGGTTACCAACGAAATGCTTCGAATGTATTGAGCTACTTTGATCTTCCTTCCGCACTCCATGACTTCCTCGGCAAGAGAGGCCGATGCAATGCGCAGGTCACGAGTTATGGACACCTCTGGAAGCCGGCGATGATTCGATCGAAGGGCATCGCTGCCTTGCGTTATTGCCAGGCTCGCACAGGAGAGTGCGTATGCGATTCTCTCTGTAACTTTTGGCGGTAAATCCTTCTCGATCGACATATCGAAGAGAGTCCTTGCGATTGTGCGGACTTGCACGACCGTGTGTTCAAGCGCGAAACCTCGTTCGTAGAGATCCTCTGCTTCCTCTTTTCTGGCGGTAGGGAACCATTGTGCATACGAGCGAGCTTCCAAAGCCTGCGCCCGAACCGTTGGGATTTCCTCGACTAGCAACCGCGCGCGGGATAAGAAACTGCCCGCGATTCCCTGCGAGTAATCGACCGCGATCGCCTCTGACATCTCTCCCAACAATCCCGCAGATTGATGCGCCAATTCCGTAATCCGGTCAATGGTGCGACCTGCAGGGGTCTTTGGGTTGGCGAAATATGAGAAGACGATTGCTATGGAGGTGCCGATCAAGGTGGAAAGTGTTCTGTGAATTGCCGTTGACTCTGCTAAACCGGGGCCAATCACGATTAGCGCTGTGATGATGACATTTATCGACGCCACCTCGCGAAGATGGAGGACTCTGGAAAAGACGAGAGACAGGACGACAATGACGAAGACAATCGAGACGCCGAATCCAAAGAAATGTATTGCGACCATTGCCATGCCTACGCCGATGGTGGTGCCCAGCAATTGGCCGAGGCCTTCCCGAATAGATTTATTGAGGGAAATTCGCACCGTGAGAGTTGCCGCAATTGCTGCGACCAACCCACCATTGGTTACGAAATGGTTTCCCGCTAGCCAAGCGAGGGAGGCCGCAACCGCTGTGACGAGCACATGCTGAATCCAGGCTCTGCGCTTGATCACGGGGTCAACGAGTTTGCCCCACCAACGTGACATGCCACCGCTTCCTTTGGACGATGAGTCAAGGTTACTAGATGAGGTGAAATTCACTCGTTCCACGCGGTTGAACTGTAGGTAGGATTTTTGATACGGAGATACGCGCCCTAAAGGGGGTTTTTCCATGGAGAAAGTTGATTTCAAAAAAGAGTTAGATTATTTGTACAAACCATCATCCAAAGAATTCGCGATAGTTACGGTTCCGCCCCTGAAGTACTTGATGATCGATGGGGAAGGAGATCCCAATAAATCACCGGAATATGCCGCAGCCATCGAAGCGCTGTATTCGGTTTCATACACATTGAAGTTCATGAGCAAGAAGGAACTCGGGCAGGATTACGTGGTTCCGCCATTTGAAAGTCTGTGGTGGGCCGACGACATGTCCGCATTTGCCAAGGGACACAAGGAAAGCTGGAAGTGGACCGCGATGATCATGGTCCCGAACTGGATAAGCAAAACGATGGTGAAAAAGGCAGTGAAGGC
>DASXUM010000066.1:0-22405 GCA_036504835.1 Candidatus Nanopelagicaceae bacterium | reverse complement strand
AGGTCAACCGGCATGAAGCGCGGGCCTGGGCGGAACTGAAGCAGGCTCCCCGTCATACGGTCCAGCTCGCTGAAAGGATCGAAAGACATGGTCATAATGAAAATTCCCCTTTCTTGAACGTGAGTCCCTGTGACTCAATTGCGGCAAGATGTTAGCGCTGGATT
The DNA here is from genome assembly GCA_036504835.1 of Candidatus Nanopelagicaceae bacterium. Lineage (GTDB taxonomy): Bacteria > Actinomycetota > Actinomycetes > Nanopelagicales > Nanopelagicaceae > QYPT01. Next base: position 22,241 of record DASXUM010000066.1, on the reverse strand, counting down.
TTTTAGAGTGCCAAATGAATCCGGCTTAGAGGATGCTTAAAAAATTCCCAAAAAAGGGCAGGAGAGAGTGCGCCTGTAAAAATGTGATCGGTTCGGAACTAGTCCCGTAAGTTGTGTTCGGTCTCAATGAGCCGAACTGTATGACTCTCTCCGCGCATCACGATGGAATGGCTGATTGCGCCGAAACTTGTGTGGCGAATGCCGCGTAGCAATTCTCCGTCGGTGATGCCGGTTGCGGAAAGGAATACGTCATCAGAATTGATGAGGTCTTTGGCGTAAAGAATCTTTGACAGGTCGTGGCCCTTGTCGATTGCACCTTGACGTTCGGCGTCATCCTTGGGAGCGAGCTGTCCTTGGATTGTGCCACCGAGGCAGATCATTGCGGCGGCTGTAATGACGCCTTCCGGAGTTCCGCCGATGCCCATGAGAATGTCGATGCCCGTGCCCGGTCTTGTTGTCTCGATTGCTGCCGCAACATCGCCATCCTGGATCAGGCGAATACGTGCGCCGACATCGCGCAATTCTTGTAGGAGTTCGGCGTGACGCGGGCGGTTCAATACGACGACGGTTACATCGCTGACTGAAATCTTCTTTGCCTTTGCAACGCGGCGAACGTTCTCGGCGGCGGGGATGGAAATATCTATGACATCGGCTGCTTCGTGGCCGGTTGCGATTTTGTTCATGTAGAAAACTGCAGATGGGTCATACATTGCGCCGCGTGGCGCAATTGCGATCACGCTGATCGCACCGCCCATCCCGTTGGCCGTCAGTGACGTTCCATCAATCGGGTCGACAGCGACGTCGCAACGTGGGCCAAGCCCGTTTCCGACGGCCTCGCCGTTATGGAGCATGGGGGCGTTGTCCTTCTCGCCCTCACCGATGACCACGATGCCCGCCATATCGACGGTGTTGATCATGCGGCGCATCGCCTCAACGGCGGCATGGTCGGCCAGATCCTTATTTCCCCGTCCCACCCAGGCCGATCCTGCGAGGGCGGCGGTTTCGGTGACTCGGACGAGTTCGAGGGCGAGGTTGCGATCAGGGTGAACGTTGGTCGTCATTGGGCTAATTTACGGCCTCTCGGGTGACATCTGCGCCAAGGGCTTGGAGCTGCTCGGCGAAATGGGGGTAGCCGCGGTCGATATGGAAGGAATCCTCCACCAGTGTGACGCCGTCGCTGACAAGGCCGGCTAGGACGAGCCCGGCACCTGCCCTGATGTCGGTAGCGGCTACCGGGGCGCCCGATAGTTGCTCGACTCCACGGATGGCCGCATGGTGACCGTCGACGCTGATGTGCGCTCCCAAGCGGATCAGTTCGTTGACGAACATGAATCGTCCCTCGAAAACATTTTCGGTGACGATGGCATTGCCTTCGGCAACTGCGTTGAGTGAAATCACCATAGGTTGCAGATCGGTAGGGAATCCCGGATAAGGCAGGGTGGCAACGTCGATTGACTTGGGACGCCCCTCCATCCGAACACGGATGCCGTCGGCTGTCGACGTAATGATCGCACCGGCGGAGGCCAATTTCTCCAACGGGATTGCAAGATCTTTGGCGCGACCACCATGAATCGTGATATCTCCGCGGGTCATCGCCGCCGCAAATGCCCAAGTTCCGGTGACGATGCGATCGGGAATCGTCACGTGATTGGTCGGGTGCAACTTCGTAACGCCATGGACGGTCAACGTCGGAGTTCCGAGGCCTTCGATCTTCGCCCCCATGCTGATGAGAAATTCTCCGACATCGACCAAGTCGGGTTCGCGGGCGGCGTTGTCGATGGTTGTCGTTCCTTTTGCGAGAACCGCAGCAGTGAGCAGATTCTCTGTTGCACCCACGCTAGGAAAATCAAGAACGATGTCGGCGCCGGTGAGCCCGTTGGGTGCTTCGGCGATGACGTAGCCATGCTCGCTGTGAATCTTGACGCCTAGCGCCTCTAGTCCCTTGAAGTGGAAATCAAGTCCGCGCGAACCGATCGCGTCTCCTCCAGGTAGCGCGACCTCGGCCGCACCCATTCGTGCAACTAGCGGTCCAAGAACATTGATGGATGCGCGCAATTTTCGCACGAGGTCGTAGTCGGCTTTATGTCCGGGAACTTCTGGTACATCAATCGAGACTGAGTCGTCTAGCCGAGTGACGGTGCAGCCAAGGCGAGTCAGGAGTTCTGCCATGTAGCCGACGTCGGCGATATCCGGGACGTTGCTGATTGTCGTCTTGCCTGGGGCAAGGAGGGCGGCCGCCATGAGTTTGAGAACCGAGTTCTTGGCCCCGCAGACCGAGACCTCTCCGTGTAGACGTGCTCCGCCAACAATGCGTAAACGCTCAGGCACTGGCGCTCCTTTTTCGGCTCGTGACGGTCTGCAGTGGTCTCATCGTAACTGCCCTAATAGGCTGTTCCCATGGTTCATTTAACGCGTATTTACACGAAAACTGGCGACGATGGCACAACATCCCTCGGGGATATGAGCCGTACGTCAAAGAACGACCCAAGACTCGAAGCCTACGCCACCGTGGACGAGGCCAACTCCGCCATTGGAGTCGTGCTCGCGATGGGTGACCTCCCTGAGAATCTCCGTGAATTACTGGTGCGTGTCCAGAACGATCTCTTCGATGTCGGTGCCGACCTCTGCACGCCCGTTGTGGATTCACCTGCGTTCGAACCATTACGCGTAATGGAAACTCACGTCACCTATTTGGAAGAGCAGATCGATAAGTACAACGAAAGCCTCGAACCTCTCCGGTCCTTCGTCCTTCCATCAGGTACACCTGCGGCAGCTCTTCTTCATGTTGCGCGCACAGTGACACGTCGCGCAGAGCGTCGCACGTGGGCAGCAATTCATTCATTTGGCTCTGGCGTCAATCCGTTGACTGCCAGGTATCTCAACCGTCTTTCGGACTTACTCTTTGTCATCGCTCGTACGTCCAACAAAGAAATTGGCGATCAACTCTGGGTGCCTGGAGCCAATCGTTAATCAATTGGTGTTTGTAGTCGGTGTATCTGAAGGTGTTGGCGTCGGTGTATTGATTTTATAGATGTTTGAAGGCACCTTCTGCGTAGCAGTCGTCACAGGGTCGTGATGACAATAGATTTCGAGATTACCGACACTCACGTTTGGCTTTAAAGGTTCGGTGCTAATCAACAATACTGTCGTGATCTGCTTTGCGTTTGTGGCTTTGGCGGTTGTTGAGAGATTTCCGTAGGGCACCAACGACGAGTCAGTTGCGGAGAGCGGCCCGTAGACTTTTGAGTCAATCTCCCACCATGTACAACCGTTGGTCGAAGCTACGGTAACGACACCACAGGCAGATTTCGTGCAAGGTCTAATTTGTGTGGCAAGGGCGGCGATGGCCGAAAGGACACCTCTTAATTCATCGGCCTTGGGTATCTTGTAATAGATCTCGCTATTTGATGGATGAATAAATCCACGCGGTGGCCATTTTGGAGCTGGTGACGGGGTCACCTTTACGACCTTGCGTTTGTAGATGACCTTCTTGGGTGAAGGTTTCTTGGCAGCAGGTTTCTTTTTAACGACTGGTTTTTTGGTGGGCTTTGGCGTTGGTTTGGGAGTCGCCTTGGCAGTGGCTTTGACGCTCGGTTTGGGGGTAGGTGTAGAAGTGGCGGCAAATGCGGTGCTAGTCGAGGCAATCATCGCGATGGCAACGATTAACGACAGCCCACGCCTCTTTATTCGCGATTCCATTTGAAGGTGCGGATTGAAATCACAAGCCCAAGGATAAGCCATATGGTCAGAACTAGCAGTGTCCGATTGGTTTCCCAGGAATGGGTAACCTCAGATTGAGCGAAGGCATCGGGTAAAAAGACCGATCTGATGCCCTGGCACAGCCATTTCAGAGGCAACACAGAGGCAAATTGCTGCATCCAGTGGGGCAACTGGGTGAAGACGAAGAAAACCCCGCTGAAGAATTGCAGGATGATCACAATCGGGATTACTACCGCAGATGCACCGCGACCGCTCTTGGGAACGTTGGAGAAGGCGACCCCGAGGGAGGTCGAGCCACCAATACCCAGGAACATGATCAGAGCGAAGATGAGCCACTTGTGAGGCGAGGAAGGCAAGTGGATGCCGAAGAAGAGGACTCCGCCGAGAAGGAGAAAAGCCACCTGAACAAAGATGCTGGCAAATACCAAGATGGTCTTGCCGATGAAGTAACTGGTTGCCGGAATCGGGGTACCACGAAGGCGTTTGAGTGAACCGTCGTCGCGCTCCATAGGGATGTTGATTGCCAATTGCTGGAATCCGCTGTTAATTAACCCCGAGGCGATCATGCCGGCTAAAAAATACTGGCTGAATTTCACGCCATGGGAAATCTCGCCCGTGAAGACAGAGCCGAAGATCGCCATAAGGATCACTGGAAACAATGTCGTGAATACGACCGACTCTTTCTGGCGGGAGAACTGCCGGATTTCGATCATCCCGCGTCGCCATCCCATAGTCCAGGTGTTTGGTAGTGATTTCATTTATTCTCGCTATCTGATTCACCGATCATCTGCAGATAGACATCTTCCAGAGTTGCGCGAGATACCGCGAGCTTGGGGATCTCGCCGGAAAACTCCTTCATCAGTTTTCCAATGACCGCAGTTGGTTGATCGGTGAACTGCTCTTCGATCTTGCCATGAGCTTCCCACTGAACTCGTGCAAGGGAAGTCGACCGGTCACCGAGGTTTGCGGGAGTATCGATCTCCAGAATTTTTCCGCGGTTGATCACGGCGACACGATCAGCGAGAGCCTCTGCCTCTTCCAGGTAATGCGTTGTCAGAACGATCGTCGTCCCGAGGTCGCGCAGTCCGCGGATCAACTCCCAGAAATCCCGCCGCGCCTCCGGATCGAAACCTGTGGTGGGCTCATCGAGGAAGAGAAGCTCTGGATTGCCGATAATCCCCAGGCCCACTTCAAGTCGCCTTCTCTGCCCGCCCGAAAGCGTATGAATGAGCGCATCGCGCTTCTCCTCCAGACCTACGGAATTCACGACTTCTTGCGGATTGCGGGGGTTGGAGTAGTAGCCGGAAAAGTGGTGGATCGTTTCATAAACCGTGAGGTCTCCGGCATCGGAGGAGGACTGGAGGACAATCCCGATGCGATCGCGGAACTCGCGCGCGCCCTTGCCCTTGAACTGGGGGTCGAAGTTGAGGACCTGAACCTCGCCCGAGTTGCGGGTTCGAAATCCTTCGAGGATCTCAACGGTCGTGGTCTTTCCGGCGCCATTTGGCCCCAAGATCGCGAATATCTCGCCTTGTTCGATAGAAAGGTCGATACCGTCCACGGCCTCGAGAAGGCCATAACTTTTGTGAAGGTTTCGAACTTCAATGACGTTCACACCTTCATCTTGCCACCGGCCATCGAAAAATGCGAAAAGATAGGAGAGTGAGCCCTCGACGCAATCATCCCAAAGGTCGCAAACCTCAGAACGAAGACCGTGAGATAGGCGTGTCTGGCGAAGCAATTGAAGAACATGCAGAGGGAATCTATCGAGTGCGCAAAATCACTGGGTCAAGTTCGACAAAACCATACCGTTGCCCTGGTTGCGATCAGATGATTCCGATGGCCACACCGCACACGGTTGCGTGGATAGAAGATGATGTTGAGAGTCGGCGTCATTGGCATAACGCATGCTGGTCAAAGCGGGCGCACCGTCAACCTCGTACAGAACGAACTAGGAACGCACCGAGATACTAGCCTCGCCCATTGAACATCTTCGTCATACGCACAACGACTTTATCTCCAAACGAACTGCGCTTGAAACTCGTAAGCGAGAAGGGCAATTGAAAACGCGCTCGCACTATGGATCGTGCGTATGTGAACTCCAGTAGCCCCTCAGGACCATGAATCCTTCCGTAACCGCTGTTCTTGACTCCACCAAAAGGCACGGACGGCACCGCTGCAAATGATGTTGTCGAATTAATTGCCACCATTCCGCAGTGGAGTTTTGATGCGATCTCCTTGCCCGAGCGCTTCGACCAGACAGAAGCCCCAAGTCCGTAACTTGACTCATTCGACAATGTGATTGCCGCATCGGTACTTTTAACACGATTAATGATGATGACGGGTCCGAAAGTTTCCTCCGTTATCGCACGGGAATCCTCTGGAACGTTGACCAGGATCACAGGCTCGACATATGGGCGCCGAATGGATTCAAGTCCGCCTACTACAGCAGTGCCGCCGCGGTTCAGCGCATCTGCGATATGTCCTTCGATAATGTCGATCTGCTTTGGCATGGTAGCCGGACCATAACTGCCCGAACCAGGTGCGCCTGGCTTTACTTTCTTAGCCAGTTCCACCATGGTGGCGATGAATTTGTCGGCAACGCTTTCATGAACATATACGCGTTCGGCACCGATGCACGTCTGACCCGCGTTGGACATGGCCGACCAGAGGGTGAAGTCGGCGGCGGTCTCGATATCTGCGTCCTCCGCGATTATGACCGGATCCTTGCCTCCGCATTCAAGAACGACGGGGATCATCGACTTGGCGCATTCTGCCGCGACAAGTTTGGCGGTTTTGGTCGATCCGGTGAAAGCAAGTTTGTCCACCTTGCTTTCGCACAAGGCACGACCTGTATCTCCAAGACCAGTGATGACAGAGAAAATGCTTTCATCAGGTGCGACTTCGGCAAAAGTATTTCCCAGCCAAACACCGATACTTGGCGTGAATTCACTTGGTTTGAATACCACCGTATTCCCGGCGGCGAGAGCGTAGGCAATCGAACCCATGGGAGTGAAGATCGGATAATTCCAAGGTCCAATGACGCCAACGACTCCAAAAGGGGAACGCTCTACTGTGGCCGACATGTTCGCCATCAACATGCCTGGTTTGCGTGTTTGCGGGCGCAAGACTTCGTGTGCGTTGCGCGCCGCCCATGCAAGATGTCCGATAGCAAGGGTGGCCTCGAGAGTCGCGTCGCTTTTTGGTTTTCCCGTCTCTCGAGAGATAAGCGCGGCGCATTCCTCAATGCGATCGGTAAGGAGTTTGCTCCACGCAAGGAGAACTTTTCTCCGTCCGCCGTAACCCAGACCCTGCCAACTTAGTGATGCTTCGCGTGCGGCGGTGACTACGCGATTTACGTCGTCGTAGGAGTAAATTGGAAAAGTCGCCAGGATTTCATCGTTCACTGGATCGTAAGAATCAAAGGTAACGAGAGTGTCCATCAAAAAAGTGTAGCGCCGTAACCAACAGATACACTTGCCCAATGCCTGAATTAATCCGAGCCAATACCATCTTGCCTTCCAACCGGACGGCGTTCACGGTAAAAACGGCTGATGGTTTGACTCTAGTCGGAGAGGTCGCTGCTCCAGTGGGAGATGCGCGTGGGGCAATCCTGTGCTTGCATCCTCTCCCCACAGCGGGCGGCATGATGGATAGCCACATCTAGAAGAAAGCGGCCAACCGGCTCCCACATCTAGCTGGCATCACGGTCGTTCGATTCAACACTCGAGGGACAACCAGCGAAGCAGGCACGAGTGAAGGGCAATTTGATAACGGAGTAAGTGAGAAGTTCGATGTCGAGGCAATGCTGCGATACTGCTTCGAGGAATTAGGCCTTACAAACCTCTGGGTGGTGGGTTGGTCATTTGGCACCGACCTGGCCCTTCAGCATGCGAAGGATCCACGGCATAAGGGACTCATTCTCTTGAGTCCTCCCTTGCGAACGACCACTTCCGCACAACTCGAATACTGGAACTCCGATCCGCGGCCGATCGTGGCGTTGATTCCCGAATTCGATGATTACCTCGTGCCACATGAAGCCCAGAAGAGATTCGCTGTAATCCCGCATGCGCAGTTGATCGCCGTTGAAGGTGCCAAGCACCTCTGGGTAGGAGAGCCTTCCGTTTACCGGGTGCTCACTGAAATCGTTCGACAGGTTGCGCCGCAATCTCTCCCGCTTGCGACCGAGTACTAGGCCTTATCCGCGCGCGGAAATACGACTTCATCCAAAATCAGCAATGCAGATGCGGCCAGTGGAACTGCCAGCAAGGCACCCACTAGCCCCAACAATGTCGCGCCGAGTAGAGCAGCGATGATGGTGACCAAGCCAGGCATGGAGAGAGACCTGCGCATTATTCGCGGAGTGATGAAGTAGTTCTCGACTTGGATGTATGCAACATAGGCAATAAACGCGATGATTCCGATCAGGATAGATTGCGTCAACGCCACAATAGTTACGATGCTAACGCCGATGAAGTGGCCAATTAGAGGGATCGCAAGATCGCAGACAAAGACGAGCATTGCAAGTGCAATCGGCGAAGGCAGGCCAAGGGCCGCCGAAAGAATCAAAATGAATGTTCCCGAAATTAGCGCGACGGTGATCTGACTTCCGATGTATGTGCCAATGCGATCCAGGATGCCATTTGTCAATCTCGAGATTCGGTCACGACGTGATGCAGGGGCGAGCCTGAGGCCAAGGGTGACAATCTGGGGAAGAGAGATGAGAAAGTAAAGAGTCAAAATCAGAATCGTGAGCGCAGAGAATGTTCCAGAAAGAACAGTGCGGCCGACCCCAATGACGCCACCAAACGCGGAGATCAACAAAGTGCCATCAGCGGTAACCGAGTTGAGTTTCTTCTGCATGGTGTCGACGATGCCGTAATGATCATTGAGCGCCGCAATCGTCGAATTGTGTTTTAGATCGGTGAGAAGATTTGGCGCATTCTTGATCAAATGCGTGCCTTGCGAGACCACCGGAGGAATCACCAACCACGCAAATAGACCCACGAATAGCAGTACGAAGGTGAAAATGATCCCGACAGCCGCCGGTCTAGACAAGCCCTTTCGACGGAAGAACTCGACGGCTGGGTTCAATCCAGCGGCCAAGAAGAGAGCGATAATGATTAGCACAAAGATCTGACTTGCAGATGCGAGCGAACGCAACAAGATAAGTGCCAATAAACCACCGCTGGTTGCAAGGAATCCAAAGTAGAACGGGTGGGCGTGGTTGATCGGTGCTCCTGGAAGACCGAAGTCGACTTTTGCCTTTTTGCTTTTCGCGGGTGTCTTCTTTTCGCTTTCGGAGGTCGCCATAATCACATTCTAAGCATTCTCTATATTAATCAGGGCCAAAGAGGGAGCGAATTCATCTCGGGTTAACATTCATAGGAGAGAATGTCCTCATGCCCCTGCGTATTACTGGTCTTGGTGATGAGATCTCCACCCTCGCCGGTTTGCCATGGGAGAGACCGCTAGAAGAATGGCCAGAGGATCCGTCCCTTGCTGAAAAGCGCGGAATTTCTAGGCACGTAGTGCGACTCGTGCGCGCTGGCGATGCTCCGGACAGCGAGATTTATGCCGTGAAGGAGACTGTCTCCGAGTTCGCCAACCGCGAATACCGCCTACTTCGACAACTAAGTCATCTAGGTGCACCAAGTGTTGATCCCATAGCCGTGGTTGAAGATCGGGTCGATCTCAACGGCGAGGAGTTGCCGCCGGCTCTGGCGACGCGATATCTGCCTTTCTCACTTCCGTATCGAGTGCTGCTCTCGGGAAATATCGACGGCTATGACGTGATGAACATGGCCAACGCACTTGCCCTGCTCTTGGTTCGACTCCATCTGCTGGGCTTCTGGTGGGGTGACTGCTCCTTGTCCAATGCGTTATTCCGCCGCGATGCCGATGGTTTCGCGGCATATCTCGTGGATGCTGAAACCGGCGAATTCCACAAAGCCCTCTCCACTGGCCAGCGGGAGCATGATCTAGATATCGCGCATTTCAATGTTGCCGCCGAATTGGAAGATCTCGCCCTCTCTGGCGTTCTCTATCCGGGAATGGACCCAGTGCGCGCAAGCGATGGGGTCATCAAGCGATACCGCAGGTTGTGGGCGGCGTTGAAGGAGCCTCAACTCCTTGACCCCAAGGATCGCCACGCGGTGGAACGAGCAATGCGACAACTGCAGGACTTGGGATTTGCGGTGGAGGAGGTCTCTGTTTCACTTGATGGAAAACATCAAGCACTGGCCTTCCAACCCAAACTCGTTGCCGCCGGATATCACCAAGCTCGATTGCGCGAACTCACGGGCCTTGAGACAGAGGAGTTGCAGGCCAAGCGGCTCCTTGCCTCCTTCGATAGATACCGAACGCGCACGGAGTCTCCCAATGTGCCGATCGAGGATTGCGCCAGACGTTGGATCGTCGAAGTCTTCAATCCGATCAATGCCCTCGTCCCCGAGAATCTGCGTGGACGAGTTGAACCTGCTCAGTTCTTCCATGAGGTCTTGGAGCATCGCTGGTATTTGAGCGAGAAGGCTGGCCACGATGTGGGACTTGAGTTCGCCGCGAATTCGTATATCGAGGCGATCCTGCCCTTCCGAAGGGATTCGGGCGTAGTTTTCAGGTGATAATAGCCCAGTGACATTACCCTCCAATTTTGGGCGTGCAGTTGATCTCAGTGGACTAGGCAAGAAGGCACCCGCCACCCCTGCCACCAATGTTGGCAGGCAGGTCACTGCTGGGAATCTTTCATCAGAATTCGTCGCCTTGTCCAAGTCGAAGGTTGTCATTCTCCTGTGTTGGTCTGCGCGCAGTCCCGAATCTCTTGACGTACTCGATATCTTGGCAAAACTTCAGGTCGCCGATGGCGACAAATGGGTGCTTGGCTCTGTCAATGTTGATGCGGAAGCCCAAGTCGCTACCGCCCTGCAAGTTCGCACCATTCCATATGCAATTGCCCTCGTGGCCGAGCAGATGATCCCTCTCTTTGAGCAGAGTTATCCCGAAGCGCAGATCCGAGCCGTGGTCGACAAAGTTCTCTCGATCGCGGCCGAGCAAGGCATCGGCGCCGCGGTGGAGGAGAAGATGGAGCCGGAGGAGGAAGAAGCCTTCGCTGCACTCGATGAAGGCGACTACGCAACCGCCGAGGCCGCATACAAGAAGTTGCTCACCCGGAAACCGAATGACACTTTTGCGAAATTAGGCTTAGCGCAAACGCAGTTGTTGATTCGCACGAATGGTTTGGACCTAGCCCTCGCGATCAAACACGCACTCGACGAACCCAACAACCTAGACGCTCAAATCCAAGCCGCCGATTGCGAAATGTTGGCTGGCAAAGTTGAGGAGGCCTTCGACAGGCTTCTTGCATGTGTTCGGACAACCAACGGCGATGATCAAGCTCGTGCGAAAAATCACCTTCTCGATCTCTTCCTTCTTGTAGACCCGGCGGACGCGCGTCTTGTAAAAGCCCGCAGTGCGCTCGCTAGCGCCCTCTTCTAGATGAACTCACCTGCCCGAAAGGCCCTGGCCGCCCTCTTCTTTATTTTCGGGTTTGGAATTATCGCGTGGATCCCGCGCTTACCTGAAATAAAGAGCAATCTTCACCTCAGTAATGGTCAATTCGGAACGGTGCTGAGCATCGGAGCAATCGGTTCGATCATAAGTTTGCTCACGACCGGCCATCTCGTGCATAGATTTGGGACGAGAAAAGCACTGATAGTAAGTGCCACCTTGCTCTTTGGGTCGATCGCAATGTTAGGTCATCTCACTTCGATCTGGCAGTTCGTTTTCGTCAATATTGCCTTCGGTGCCGGAATTGCCGCGTTCAACATCTCGGTGAATTCACAAGCCTTCCATGAACAAGAATCAGACGGCAGCATCTTGGTGCCGCGAATGCACGGTACCTGGTCTGCGGGCGCGCTCTCCACCGTAATAATCTCTGGCTTTCTTGCCGGGAGGGTGTCGCTATCGCTCCACCTTGATGTCCTTGCATTCGTGGGTTACGTGGTAATCCTCGCGATAGTCCAGAAGTTCCGAGATTCTTTTCTGCCTGGCAATACAGATCCTGGAAGTGGATTTCCGATTAGTTCTCTGTTCTCTTCTTTCCGCGTCAATTGGGTAGTTTTGCTGGGTCTGGCAGGTGCGACTGGATTGGAAGGCTCAACGGGCGACTGGATAACAATCTTCAGCAAGCAAGAACTTCATATGGGGGTTGGCATAAGTACGGTTCCTTATCTCTTTTTCGTACTGGCAATGATCACCGGGCGATTGTCAGTGCATCGCCTCGTGAAATACGTTCCGCTGGACCGTCTGGTAAGGATTTTTCCCGTGGTCGGCGGAATAAGTTTCATCATTGCTCTCAACCTCGGGCTTTTCCTCGGCAAACACCACCCCATGGTGGGATTTCCGATTGTGGTTCTAGGAACCTTTCTCGCGGGACTAGGTCTGTCATTTCTTGCACCAACATTCGTGGATGCTTCAAATCGCCTCTCGACGGCTCCTGGTGGAATTGTTTTAGGACAACTAAGTCTGGCCAATACGTTCGTGATCTTCTTCCTCAAATCAAATGTTGCGTGGGTTGCACAGATTGCATCGATATCAATTGCGCTGATGATTCCCAGCCTGCTCTTGATCGCAGTGGGATTTACCTCAAAGACAATTGCTAAGGCACATGCCCGCTCTTAGGTGAGTTGCAGCCAGAGCGTGGCAAGCGGTGGGACACGAAGTGTTGCTTGGTTTCCGGATTCGGCACTTACGAAAATCTCCGCGTTGGAGATGCCGCTCCCACCGAAACTAACCGCGTCAGTGTTCATCACCTCACGCCAGGTCCCGGATGCCGGAAATGGCATTGTGTACCACTCCTGCGGTACGGGGGAGAAGTTGGTGATGCAAACCATTGGCCGTCGAGCTTCATCCCATCGTGCGAAGGCAAGAATGTTGCTTGCGGCGTCGTGATTGACGAGCCATGTGAACCCTTCCGGTGTGGTGTCGCGTTGCCAGAGTGCGGGAATCGCCTTGTAATTCTCATTTAGCGATCGCACGGCATCTTGAATTCCGCGGTGCTCGTCGTACTGTGTCAGGTGCCATTGCAGGCTTTCGTCGTCTTTCCATTCGTCATTTTGGGCAAACTCACAGCCCATGAATAACAGCTTCTTTCCGGGATGCGCCCACATATATCCATACAACGCCCGCATCGTTGCTAGTTTCTGCCAGCGATCGCCGGGAAACTTATTGACGAGTGAACCCTTGCCGTGGACAACCTCGTCATGCGATATGGGCAAGATGTAATTCTCGCTCCACGCGTAGAGAATCGAAAAGGTGATTTCGTTGTGGTGATGTACCCGGTGAATGGGATCGCGCGCCAGGTACGACAGCGTGTCGTGCATCCATCCCATATTCCACTTGAATCCAAAACCAAGACCGCCTGAGTCGGTGCTACGTGAAACCCCGCCCCATGCGGTGGACTCCTCTGCGATCATCATGATCCCTGGGAAGTTTCGGTAGGCAGTGGAAGTCGCCTCTTTGAGAAGTGCAACTGCTTCCAAGTTCTCACGTCCTCCGAATTTGTTGGGCAGCCATTGCCCTTCTTTGCGCGAGTAGTCGAGATAGAGCATGGAGGCGACTGCGTCGACACGTAGTCCGTCGATGTGAAATTCTCCGAGCCAGAAAAGCGCATTGGCAACGAGGAAGTTTCTTACCTCATTGCGACCAAAGTTGAAGATAAGAGTTCCCCAGTCGGGGTGCTCGCCTAAGCGCGGATCCTCGTGCTCGTAAAGTGCCGTGCCATCAAACTTGGCTAGCGCCCATTCGTCCTTGGGAAAATGTGCTGGAACCCAATCCAGAATGACGCCGATATTGGCCCGATGGAGCTCATCGACAAGGTAACGGAATTCATCAGGTGTGCCGAATCTCGACGTTGGTGCGTAGAAAGATGTCACCTGGTAGCCCCAGGAAGGCCCATAGGGATGCTCCATGACGGGGAGAAATTCCACGTGAGTGAATCCTTGATCGGTCACATAGGAAATCAATTCGCTGGCTAGTTCGCGATAGTTAAGGCCGGCTTTCCACGAAGCAAGATGCATTTCGTAGATCGCGACGGGCGCTTTCCATGACTCGAATGTCACCCTCTTGTCGAGCCACTCTTGATCGCTCCACGTGAATGAGGATTCAAAGACTATCGAAGCTGTAAGAGGTGGGACTTCAGTTTGCTGGGCGAGAGGATCGGCATGATCTATCCACCTTCCGTCCTTCTGGTGGATGGCATATTTGTATTTTATTCCGGCTTCCACATGCGGAATCAAGATTTCCCAGATTCCGCTGTTTCCCTGCGGTGCCATGGGGTGGGTATTTCTGTCCCAGAAATTGAAATCACTGACAACGCTGACGCCTTGTGCGTTGGGCGCCCATACCGCAAACCTCGTACCGAGAAGTGCGCCGGTTTCGTCTCGCAATACATGCGAACCTAAAACCTCCCAGAGTTTCTCATGGCGACCTTCACCGATGAGGTAGAGATCAAGTTCTCCAAGTGAGGCCATATATCGCTTATCCGACGTTCACATAGGCGATGTGAGCAACTTTTCCATGCGGCCCATTGGGATCAAGACGTATGAAGGTGTCTTGGTGCCATTCGAAAACTGTGTTATCCAACAAGTCATGGGCGATGAATCTGTCAGAAACTAGACCGAGCGCGTTCATATCCCAGTGGACCATCGTCTCTTGCCCTTGCGTTGGATCGAGGTTGAGTACCACAAGTACCAGGTCGGACCCTTCTCGTTTGGAGTAGGCAATGATGGCATCGGATCCGGTGTTATGGAACACCAGATTCCGAAGTCTCTGCAATGCCGGATGCTCGCGTCGAATCTGATTGAGTTTCGTGATGAAAGGAGCAAGGGTCTGTCCGTTCTTCGCAGCTGTCTCCCAATCACGAATTCGTATCTGGTATTTCTCGGAATCCAAATACTCTTCGCCGCCTTCCCGAAGGGGCAGGTGTTCGAATAGTTCATATCCGGCATACATTCCCCAAGAGGGCGAGAGCGTAGAAGCGAGGACTGCGCGAAGTGCGAACATCGAGGGAATCCCGCTCTGCAAATGAAAGGGAAGGATGTCCGGCGTATTGACCCAGAAGTTGGGGCGGAAGTATGCACTTGTGCTGTGCGCGACTTCATTGCCGTAAGAGACAAGGTCTTGTTTACTCGTTCGCCAGGTGAAATATGTATATGACTGATGGAATCCGGCTTTGCCAAGGGCGTGCATCATCGCCGGTCTCGTAAAAGCCTCTGCCAAGAAGATGACGTCGGGCGATTCGTTGAAAATGACTGACAGGATTTCCTGCCAGAATGCGACTGGCTTTGTGTGCGGATTGTCGACGCGGAAGATCCGTACACCCTTGGAAATCCAGAATCGAAGAAGTCGAAGCACTTCGGCGACAATCCCTGGCAGATCGTGGTCAAAGTTGATGGGGTAGATATCTTGGTACTTCTTGGGAGGGTTCTCTGCGTATGCGATGGTGCCGTCGGGGCGATGGTTGAACCATTGCGGATGTTCTTTGACCCAAGGATGGTCGGGTGAAACCTGTAGCGCAAAATCCAACGCGATTTCGAGCCCCAGACTCTTTGCTTTGTTAACAAATTCTTCAAAGTCCTGCATGGTTCCGAGGGCAGGATTGATGGCGTCATGGCCGCCTTCTTTGCTGCCGATTGCCCAAGGCACTCCCGGATCAGAGACTGTCGCATTAAGTGAGTTGTTGGCACCTTTACGAAAAGTCTTGCCGATGGGATGAATAGGTGGAAGGTAAAGGACATCAAATCCCATAGCCGCAATCTCAGGCAGACGCTTTTGTGCAGTGGCAAAGGTTCCGGGAGCAGAATTTGTAGCCCCTTCGCTGCGAGGAAAGAACTCGTACCAAGAACCAACTAGTGCGCGGTCTCGATCGGCACGGATCGGATATACCTGCGATTTTGTTACAAGGCGCCGCAACGGCTTGGAGTCGAAATAGGTGCGAATTTCCTCATCGGAGGCGATTGAGAAGCGGTTGGCTGGAGCAAGTTTTGAATTTCGCAGCGCTT
The DNA here is from genome assembly GCA_036504835.1 of Candidatus Nanopelagicaceae bacterium. Taxonomy (GTDB): domain Bacteria; phylum Actinomycetota; class Actinomycetes; order Nanopelagicales; family Nanopelagicaceae; genus QYPT01. The sequence goes on along the minus strand of DASXUM010000066.1, from coordinate 6,462 downwards.
CCAACGCGGGCGACAAGAGTGCCGATGACGCGCTGTCTTCTTTGATTTTCTCCTGAAAGAGCAATGCGCCTATTTCACAGCACAAGTCGGGATCGATGTTGGCACTGATCTTGATTTCCGAGTCATGGCGCCACGTTAAAAAGGGGTCATCGAAAGCCTCGATGTAGAAAGTGAAATCTCCAATGGATGGGGGAGTCAGCTTTGCCTCATACCTATCTGTTCCTTGCCAAATCTCGCGCATCCGAACGCGCTGTAGTTCGTGGCCTTGAGCATCGAGAAGAATCGCTTGCACACCAAGACCATCATGTCCCTCTCGAAAAGCCGTCGCAGAGATCGTGATTTCCTCGTGCGCTATCGCTTTGACAGGAACAAACTCTCCCCCGAATGAGACAACGGGGGAGATATCCTCGATGGGAATTCGGCCGATCAACCAGAGCCCTCGGTATTGCCGGCATCGGCTGCGGAGACATCGAATATCTGGTACTTCTCGATGGCTTCCTTGACGGCGTCAACGCTCACTAATCCCGACTTGGAAAGTTGTGAGAGCACGGCGATGACGATTGATTCCGCATCTACCTTGAAGTGTCGACGTAGTGCCCCGCGTGTATCTGATAGACCGAATCCGTCGGTACCGAGCGAGACGAAAGGTTGTTCCACCCACGGTGCGATTTGATCCTGAACCGCACGCATGAAGTCGCTTACCGCAACGACGGGTCCAGGCGCACCCGCGAGCTTGGTCGTGACGTACGCCTTCTTCTGATCCTCGGGATGGAGCAAGTTGTGTTGCTCCACTTGCACTCCGTCACGACGTAGTTCGTTCCACGAAGTCACCGACCATACGGTTGCGGAGACGCCCCAGTCTTCCTGCAGGAGCTTCTGTGCTTTGAGCGCCCAGTTGATACTCACACCGGAGGCAAGGATTTGAGCGGGTTTGGAATCGTGGCCTGTTGATGGAGCATATTTATAGATTCCACGCAGTAGGCCCTCGACATCCAGATCTTCTGGCTCAGCGGGTTGCGCATATGGCTCGTTGTAGACCGTGAGGTAGTAGTAGATGTTCTCGCTGTTTTCTCCGTACATGCGACGCAGACCATCTTTGACGATGTGTGCCACCTCGTATGCAAATGCCGGGTCGTATGCCACAACTGCCGGGTTTGTTGATGCAAGAAGAGGCGAGTGGCCGTCTTCGTGTTGCAGGCCTTCCCCATTGAGCGTGGTGCGACCAGCGGTGGCACCGAGCACAAATCCGCGGGCCATCTGATCACTTGCTGCCCAGAAAGCATCTCCGGTGCGTTGGAATCCGAACATCGAGTAGAAAATGTAGACGGGGATCATCGGCTCGTTATGTGTTGAGTATGAGGATCCAACGGCGGTGAATGAGGCAACGGATCCTGCCTCGTTGATGCCTTCGTGCAAGATAACTCCCGCAGTCGACTCCTTGTACGAGAGCATGAGTTCGCGATCTACAGATGTGTACGTCTGCCCAAGCGGCGAGTAGATCTTCAAAGTGGGAAAGAGCGAATCCATTCCGAAGGTTCGAGCCTCATCGGGAATGATGGGAACAAATCGACTGCCTAGTCCTGGATCTTTGAGCAGATCCTTGAGCAATCGTACGAATGCCTGAGTTGTGGCAACTTCTTGGTTTCCGGAGCCGCGCTTGGCCGAACTGTAAGCAGTATCTGGTGGTTGGGGCAGTGGCTTTGAAATCGCCCTACGGCGAGGAATGGATCCTCCGAGCAGACGACGTCGCTCCATGAGGTACTGGTGCTCTTCGGAATTCTCCGCCGGCTTGTAATACGGAGGAAGCTTCGCATCCAACTGATCATCTGGAATTGGGATGTGGAGACGGTCGCGGAAGGTCATGATGTCTTCCATCGTCATCTTCTTCATCTGGTGCGTCGAGTTCCTTGCTTCAAAGGTAGAACCCAATGTCCAACCCTTGATTGTCTTGGCGAGGATCACTGTCGGGCGACCCGTGTGAGTCATTGCGGCACTGTATGCGGCGAACAACTTCTTGTAGTCGTGGCCACCGCGCTTGAGGCCCCAGATCTGGTCGTCGCTCCAATTGGCCACCATCGCGGCAGTCCGGGGATCGCGGCCGAAGAAATTCTCGCGCACGTACGCGCCGTTTTCGGCTTTGTACGTCTGGTAGTCGCCATCCGGCGTCTGGTTCATGAGTTGAACGAGGGCGCCTTCGCGGTCTTGGGCGAGTAGAGGATCCCATTCGCGTCCCCATACGACCTTGATGACGTTCCAGCCAGCACCGCCGAAGATGGATTCAAGTTCCTGGATGATCTTTCCGTTTCCACGTACTGGACCGTCAAGACGCTGCAAGTTGCAGTTGATGACGAAGGTCAAATTATCCAAGCCATCTCGCGCGGCAAGGCTGATCGCGCCCAGACTCTCGGGTTCGTCCATCTCGCCGTCGCCAAGGAAGGCCCACACATTCTGGTCACTCGTGTCCTTGATGCCGCGATTGTGGAGATAGCGATTGAAACGCGCCTGATAGATCGCATTGATGGGACCCAAGCCCATCGACACAGTTGGAAATTCCCAGAACTCCGGCATCAATCGTGGATGCGGATATGAAGAAAGTCCTCCGCCTTCGTGGGAAAGTTCCTGGCGGAAGCCATCTAATTGATACTCGCTGAAGCGACCCTCCATGAATGCACGCGCATACATTCCGGGACTGGCGTGGCCTTGGAAGAAGATCTGGTCGCCGCCACCTGGATGGTCTTTGCCGCGGAAGAAGTGATTAAAACCGACTTCATAGAGTGCCGCCGATGATGCGTAGGTCGAGATGTGACCTCCGACACCAACTCCGGGACGTTGCGCCCGGTGGACCAGCATTGCCGCGTTCCAGCGGATAAATGCACGTATCCGTCTTTCAATGGTTTCATCTCCGGGAAATTCTGGTTCGCGCTCTGGTGAAATGGTGTTGATGTAGTCGGTGGTTCGAAGGTATGGCATCCCGACATTCTTTTCACGTGCACGCTTCAACATGCTCAGCATGAGGTAACGGGCCCGCACTGGCCCGGCGTGTTCCAATGCTGCATCAAAGGAGGCGTGCCACTCAGCGGTCTCCTCGGGGTCGGTATCTACTAACTGGTCAATCACCTGATCGGGCGCCTGAATTTTTTCGCTCATGGGCCTATCTTCCCCTCTCGGAGGGGGTCACGTCACATTGACCCATGGGTAGGGCCGATAAATGAGATATTTCGCGCCCGCTTGGTCGAAAAATGAAGAAATAAAGGTGAAATGGGCTTGCGTATCAGGCAAGTCTTGGGTGGACTTATCCCTTCGAACACAGTGGCCGATCGGGCCAGGGACACTAAAGAAAGGATGGTCGTTGGTGAATACCCCCTTGGGGTCGATGGCAAGTCGGATGGGTTTTGAACCTGGATTCCTTGTTCTGGAGTCAGGTTACGGAGACGATTCCGATGAAGCATTGCGGCAAGACATAATCCAAGTAACAGGTAATCAATTCATTAGTGGCCATGTTCAAGAAGTAGTTGACGCTGTCCTTTTGTGGTGGCGCGATGACGATGGCGACCTTGTCGACGCGCTGGTCGACGTCCTTGCTTATCTCACTGACGGTGGACCCATTTGGGTGCTCACTCCCAAGGTCGGACGGCCCAACCATGTCGAGCCCAGTGATATTCAGGATGCGGCTCCGACTGCGGGTTTGAGCCAGACCTCCACGTTCTCTGTGGCCGCTGACTGGTCGGCTACGCGCTTGGTGGCGAGGAAAGCGAGCAAGAGATAGGTTCGCCTACATGTCACTAGAAATTGGAACCCTTGCCCCTGATTTTGAGATATCTGATCAGCACGGAGTGAAGGTCTCGCTCTCCTCGTTTCGTGGGAAGCAGAATGTTGTTGTGCTGTTCTATCCCTTCTCATTCACGGGCACGTGCACCGGTGAGCTTTGTGAAATTCGTGACGACTTGAACTCTTTTCAAAATGAGAACGTCCAATTGCTGGCGATTTCATGCGACTCCATCTTTACGCAAAGGGCCTTCTCGGAAGCGCAGAAATACACATTCCCTGTCCTTTCAGATTTTTGGCCGCACGGGGCAGTCTCGCGGTTGTATGGCGTATTCAAAGAAGATCGTGGATGCGCGATCCGTGGCACGTTTATTATCGACAAATCAGGCATTTTGCGCTGGCAGGTAGTGAATCCGATGGGCGATGCAAGAAGCGCAAGCGAGTACAAAACGGCAATTGCAGCGCTCCAATAGGCTCAATTCGTTATAGGGCCGCGATTCCAGTAGAATCGCGCAACCGTTAGGGTGCTTAGCTCAGTGGTAGAGCGCCTCGTTTACACCGAGGATGTCGGGGGTTCGAAACCCTCAGCGCCCACCAGTTCATATGGTGACAGCAATAGGGAAGGCGGGAGACAATGAAAGCCGCCCCTAGCGATCAACATCAAATCCTGGATATCCAGCGGATGGATTTTGCTGTAGCAACCCTTATGAACAAATTGGCCGCTCTTCCCGAAATCGCCGAACTCCAGGCCGCGACAAACCGCCTCGCCGTAGTGAGGGATCTTGCCGTCGCAGCAGAAACCCAGATCAGCGATATCAAACGCGAATTACTCCGTTCTGAGGCCGATGTCGAACAAGTAGTGACTCGGCTGGAACGTGATGAGAAGCGGCTGGCTGATGGAAGCACTTCACCGAAAGAACTTGAGAAGTTGCAGCACGAAGTTCAGACTCTGTCATCGCGGCGATCCGAATTGGAAGAAGTCGAACTCGAGATCATGCTTCGAATCGATTCGATCAAGGAAAGGCTCCAAGAACTCAGGGCAGAGGAGGCAACGTTGATTTCTGCTTCCGAGGAGATCCTTGGGCGCAAACTTCGCGCGAGCGAGGAAATCGAATTAGAAATCGCCTCTCTCAAACAAGAACGGAGCGCAGTCACTTCAACAGTTGATGGCGCACTGCTGGATCTCTACGAGAAGATTCGCAGCAATAACAACGGCACCGGAGCAGCGGCAATCCGCGATGGAAAATGCGATGGTTGCCACCTTTCGATCAATAGTGTCGAACTCGGTCGTATCAAGACACTTGCCTCGGATGAAGTTGTTCGATGCGAAGAGTGCCGCTGCATCCTGGTGCGCGGAGCACATTGATGGCACGCAAGTTTGTAATGACCGCCGATGGCGGTTCACGTGGAAATCCTGGCCCAGCTGGTTACGGCGCAGTTCTGCACGAGGGAAATGTTGTGATCGCCGAGCTCTACGACTACATCGGTATTGCCACCAATAATGTCGCCGAATACAGCGGTCTGGTAGCGGGGCTAACCGCAATTCACCAACTTGATCCCGATGCAATCATCGAAGTGCGGATGGACAGCAAGTTGGTAGTGGAACAGATGTCTGGTCGATGGCAGATTAAGCATGAGGGAATGAAGATTCTCGCCCAGGAGGCACGTTCTGCGCATTCGCCATCCTTGGTCAATTACATATGGATTCCCCGCGAAGAAAATGCCCATGCAGACCGACTGGCAAACCGAGCACTCGACGAGAAGAGCGGCAAAGCCTCCCAGCAGGTCAATTTCCTGACTGAGCGCCTGCGCATGCCGGAAGTTCCCACCATGATCTATTTGATTCGACATGGCGAGACCATTCTTACGCCCGATCGAAAGTTCTCGGGAAGCGGAGAGCCCAATCCAGAGTTGACTGAAACAGGCCTTGCACAAGCGGCACTGGTAGCCGAGGAGATCAGCAAACTTAAACCAGAAATTCTTATTGCCTCGCCTTTGAAGCGCACCACACAAACCGCCGAAGTGATTTCGAAAAAGCTAGGGCTGCCCATCATCTTTGATGAAGCTTGGTATGAATGTGGTTTTGGTTTGTGGGATGGAATGTCGATTGATGAAGTGGCTCGCATGTATCCCATTGAGTACAAGGCGTGGCTCGCCTCATCGGCGTATGCGCCGCCAGAGGGCGAGTCCTATGACGCCTTGGGTTGGCGAGTGGACGAAGCAATGGACAAATTGGTGGCGAAATACCCCAATAAACGAATTGTCGTTGTCACTCACAACGGTGTTGTGAAGCAGGCGGTCAGACTCGCGACGGGTGGGGCGCCAGACAGTATCTTCCATATCGACGTTTCACCCTGCTCCATCTCTTCAATTTCTATCTGGCCGAGTGACGGCTTGCGCGCCTTGCGATCGGCCAACGAGCAGGGACATCTCCGCTAAGCCGCGCTATTCTCTAGTTATGACCAGTGGTGCTCGAATCCTCCACGCTGCAACCGGTTCTTCAATGAGCGCACATGGATGGGGTCAAGAGGCCGCTATCCGCATGCTGCATAACAACCTTGATCCTGCTGTCGCAGAGCACCCCGAAAGATTGGTCGTTTACGGAGGCACGGGTAAAGCCGCGCGAGATTGGCCCTCCTTTGACGCCATCGTCCGATCCCTGACCAATCTCAAAGATGACGAGACTCTTCTAGTGCA
>DASXUM010000065.1:0-16283 GCA_036504835.1 Candidatus Nanopelagicaceae bacterium | reverse complement strand
AAACCGACGCGGTTGAGTGCAAGCGGCACGCCAGATGAGTCGACGATAAGTCCACGAGTAGCGGGAGTGACAATGTCACGGCTCTGGATACTCAAAGCCGCATCTCTGTACTTCGGGCCAGCTCCGATCTGCAGATAGAAGAGCCGCCCCAGCAATGCAAGCATCAACGACACAATCAAGGTCTGAGTAACAATCAAGCTAAGGCGAGAGCGCTCGTTCATTGGAACTCTCGCGTCTCAAAGATCGCCCGGTGCAGTCGTGACGCGACGGGAAGCACAAACGGGGCGATCGCCAGAGTCCAGACCCCGTTGCCAATGACGGTTCGGAATAGTTGGGAAACTCGCCCGACATCGGTTCCAAGCAAGGCGTTGAAAATGATGTACAACGTCACGGCCACAACCACCGCTGCTGCCACAAAGACAACCAAACTCAATGGGTTGCTTCGAAGCGAGTCATCGCCGTAGCGCAGAAACGCAATCGCAAAACCGATAGCAGCGAGAATCAACGCCCACTGACCAACCGGTCCATTGGATGAGGGGGCAAAATCCATAAAGAGTCCGGCAAAAAATCCCACGATCGCGCCCACCTCGGGCGTACTCAGCGCCGACCAGCACAACGTGAAGATCAGAAAGATCGAAAAACCGCCGAAGGGCAGATGCACTTGATCAATGATCATCACCTGTCCTAAGTAGACGATGACGAACACCATCGTCGAGAAAAAGCCGCGGCGGGTATACATGGGAATTACTTTTTTGTAGTCGGTGTATTTGAAGGCAGCGGAGTACCTGTCGGTGCAGGCGTTGGTGCCATGTAAATCGTCACCGTAGGAATAGGCGTAGGCATTGGCTTTGGTGGCACAAGAGCATCCCGCGGATCGGTGATCGGCGGGCTGACCACTACCGCCACGACTCCCAAGGTATGGAGGTTGGTGAAGAACTGCACTTCAGCAAGTTGGGAGACGGACCCGGCCGAATTAGGGACTGAGGTGACAGTTCCAACCGGAACGCCGGGTACAAAGGGCTTGCCACCTTCACTGCCGCGCGCGAGGAGAACGTCGCCCACTTTCACAGTGGTCTGACTATCCAGCAGTTGAAGTATCGCGCGATCTGTTCCCTGACCCGTCAAGATGCCGATCTCCTGGCTTCCTGCGATCCGCACTCCAACATGGAAGGAAGGATCGGACTCCAGCATCACCAGCGCTGTTGTTGCATAAACTTCCTTAACAACGCCAACGAGGCCATCTCCGCAGAGAACCGTCATGTCCCGTGTAATGTGCGCGTTTGCGCCGACATCAATAGTGATCGACTGGTTAAAGGAAGCACTCGTTCCTTGCGAGATAACTTTGGCGCTGACGATTTTGTATCCGCCAGTTCCGGCGAGGTTCAAAACCGACTTGAGTTGTTTGATTTGCGTCTCAATGTTCTTGCGATCGATCAACGTACTTCGAAGCTGCGAGTTCTGTGCCTCGAGGCTTTTCAGTTCGGCTCTCGTTCTTCCCAAATGGGCTATGTCGGAGAAGAAGTTTCCAACGGGGCTGAATGCTGAACTGGCTGCGCGCTGAAATGGTCCGAGCACGCTCTGTGTGCCGTGGCGAAGACCAGTTACGAGAGAAACGCCTCTCAAATCCAACGTAATCAGAAAAAGAGACGTGACTATTAAAGTCACGAGCAACAGGCGACTGCGATTGTCCCCGCCGTATCGCATTTAAGGCGCGCCTATCGACGAGGTTCGGAGATCAAGACTTTCTCTAAAGCCTCAAATTCTTCGATGCATTTTCCAGTGCCCTCGACAACAGCGTCGAGTGGGCGATCGGCAATATGAATCGGCATTCCGGTTTCGCGACGAAGTCGCTCATCGAGCCCGCGAAGGAGTGCACCGCCTCCAGTGAGGACGATTCCGCGATCCATGAGATCGCTCGCCAATTCCGGCGGAGTCTTATCAAGAGTGCTCTTCACAGCGTTAACGATCGCATTGACGGGCTCTTCGATTGCCTTTCGGATCTCTGCAGCCGTGACAACGATGGTCTTGGGAAGTCCGGTTGCCAGATCCCGTCCGCGGATCTCAGCATCGGGCTCGCCTTGAATTGGGTAGGCAGAGCCAATCGCCATCTTGATTTCCTCGGCGGTGCGCTCTCCTAGAAGGAGGGAAAATTCGCGCTTTACCCAGTTAATAATGGCTTGATCGAGCTCGTCCCCGCCTACGCGGATTGATAGGGCCGTAACAATTCCACCGAGTGAGATAACTGCAACCTCAGTCGTACCGCCACCGATGTCAACAACCATGTTGCCGGTCGGCTCGTGTATCGGAAGCCCTGCACCAATTGCTGCTGCCATCGGCTCTTCAATGATGTACACCTTTCGTGCACCGGCTGCATAGCCGGCATCCTTCACAGCGCGTTGTTCGACGCCAGTGATTCCCGAAGGGACGCAGACGACAATACGTGGCTTGGCAAGATAACGGCGACGATGAACTTTCTGGATGAAGTAGCGCAACATGCGCTCAGTGGTATCAAAGTCGGCGATGACGCCATCCTTGAGGGGACGGATGGCAACGATGTTTCCTGGCGTGCGGCCGATCATCTTCTTGGCCTCGTGGCCCACAGCGAGAATTGCACCCGTGTCCTGATTAACCGCTACAACACTTGGCTCATTGAGGACAATGCCACGCCCGCGTACATAAACCAGGGTATTTGCCGTACCCAAGTCGATGGCCATATCGCGACCAATGAATGACATTCTGTTGCTCATATATTCCTCTCAATTGAAAAACCTTTAAAGAAAATATCGATCTCACGATTGGCCGACTCAACTGAGTCCGATCCATGCACGATGTTCTGTACGACTTTGGTTCCTTGATCCCGCGCAAGATCTCCACGGATCGTCCCCGGAGCTGCAACAGTTGGATCAGTTGCGCCAGCAAGGGATCGGAATCCTTCGATCACGCGATTGCCCTCTGCGATGAGGGCAACAATGGGTCCCGATGACATGAACTCGACGAGAGGTTCGTAGAACGGCTTACCCTCATGTTCAGCGTAATGTTGCTCGAGGAGTGCACGATCGGCCTGCAACATTCTCATTGCAACGATCGAATATCCTTTTGTCTCAATACGAGAGATAACCTCTCCAATTAGTCCACGCTTAACGCCGTCTGGCTTGACTAAAACCAAGGTTCTCTCTGTGATCACCCCCAGAGTGTAATCGGTCTAACGACCCTCGGTCTGCCTCAGGAGGGCTGCCCGGGCAGCCTCGCCCTTTCGCCCCACAACTATGGCGGCGATCCAGAGGGCGGCAAAGAGGGTGCCCAAGAAAAACAGCGGGGTGGTTACGAATCCGTATCCAATCAGAGCGAGCTGAAGCACCGAGCCGAGGATCCAACCCACCTTGGTTCGTAGTAGCGCAGTGGCAACTATGAGAAGAACTGCTATTACACCGCCACAAATCAGGGCTGGGGCGCTGTGATTCTTAGAGGCGAGTAAGACCGCAAATCCAATCACCATGATTTCCATAGTGAGAACCGCCGATGCAAGGACCTTCATCTTAGTTAGCGGAGAGTCTCTTGAGAATTGTCCGTGACTGCCCAACGGTCACAACCGAACCAGTGATCACCACGCCGACGGAATCATCGGTGAGCGGCCGGCGCGCATCCGCAATTGCTCGCTTGATCGCTTCTTCAAGATTCTCAACGACCATCACACGGTCAGGTCCAAAGATGCGGTTGGCAATCCGCTCGACATCACGTGCCGGCATTGCGCGAGTTGATTGGCTTGCAGTCACGATTATCGAATTGAGAACGGGCTCGAGTTCTTTGAGTATTCCCTCGACGTCTTTGTCGGCGAATGCGGCGACGACTCCAATGATCTCATCGAAAGTAAATTCAGATTCCAAAGTTTCTGCCAACGCTCTTGCACCGTGAGGGTTGTGCGCCGCATCCAGGATGACGGTTGGATCATGGAAGACCGTCTCGCATCGTCCAGGAGATGTCACCGCTGCAAAGCCTTCATGAACCGACTCTGGATCAAGTTCTTGTCCGCCGAAGAAAGCCTCCACCGCAGCGAGAGCTGTCGCGGCATTGGCACCTTGGTGCTTGCCATGCAGGGGCAGGAAGATGTCTTCGTATCTTCCGCTAAGACCTTGAATAGTGATGAGTTGTCCGCCCACCGCGACGCTTCGCTTCTCAAGTGAATACTCAATTCCCTCGCGTGCAACCTCTGCTCCGACTTCTGCAACCCGGCGCATGAGTTCGACGGCAGCCTCTGGCTCCTGTCGAGCGAGGATCACGGATGATCCTTCTTTGATGATTCCGCCTTTGGTCTTGGCAATCTCGGTGAGCGTATTTCCAAGATAGGCGGTGTGGTCGAATCCGATAGGAGTTATCACCGAGACAGCAGCTTCAACGACGTTTGTGGCATCCCACTCCCCTCCCATGCCAACCTCGATCACGCCGATATCGACGGGCCATTCCGAGAATGCCACGAAGGCAAGGGCGGTAATGGCCTCGAAAAATGAGATGGGGGTGTCGAATTTCTTATCCATCAAGTCCAGGTACGGGGCAATATCGTTGTAAGCGAAGATGAAGAACTTCGGATCAATCGGCTCGCCATTGATTGCGATGCGTTCGAGCATGCTCTCAAGGTGCGGACTCGTGAAACGACCTGTGCGAAGCCCCGTCGCATTCATCAACGAGTCGATCATCCTGGCTGTCGTGGTCTTCCCGTTGGTCCCCGCTACGTGGATGGTCGGGTATGCCAACTGCGGCGAACCGAGCAGGTCGACCAGCGCTGAAATCCGCTCAAGTGATGGCGCGATGCGCGTCTCGGGCCAACGTGCCTCAAGGGCAACTTCAATTGCGTGGAGTCTGGCCTGATCCTCTGCGGCGCTCATGCAGAGGGCAACTGTTCGAGTTGGGTGCTGATTCGCTCGATATCAGAGTCAGTTTTGGCCAATCGCGCTTTGATTTCCACGACAACGTTCTCCGGCGCCTTGGCCATGAAACCCTCATTTGAGAGCTTCACAATTGCGGTCTCTCGATCCTTCTTTGCCGCCGCCAGATCCTTGGACAGTCGTGCTCGCTCTGCGACAACATCGACGCTCTGACTTAAATCCAACTCAATCTTGAACTTGCCGATCTCCAGGGCTTTGCTGGCGGTGAAGAACCCTTCTTCCGGGTGATCAATGCGCAGAACAAAGCGCATTGCACTTTCGTATCGCGCAAATTCTTCAGGGGCATGGAATTGACCAGGGATTCGCTGACTTGGCTTGATGCCCTGGTCATTTCGGAATCGACGAACTTCCGTGATGATTTCCTGCACCTGCAAAATCAACTTCTCCCCAGCGGCGTCTTCGTGCAGAGGATTGGAAGTGGGCCAGTCAGCGATGACGACAGATTCGCCACCAGTCAGATTGGTCCAAAGCTCCTCGGTGATGAATGGCATAATCGGATGCATCAACCGCAGAAGTTGATCAAGCACGTGTCCAAGTACTCTCTTGGAATCGTGGGCAGTTCCAGTCGCGAATGCTTCCTTGGAGAGCTCGAGATACCAGTCGCAGAGATCGTCCCAAGCAAAGTGATAAATCAGCTCGCATGCACGTGCGAACTCGTAAGTCTCAAGAAGGACATCAACTTCGCTGATCGTTGAATTAAGTCGGCTGAGTATCCAGCGATCAATTGCATTCAATGATTCGAACTCGGGAAGATCGCCCTCGACGGTTGCACCGTTCATCATTGCAAAGCGCGTGGCATTCCAGAGTTTGGTGGCAAAATTGCGCGAACCCGCGACCCACTCCTCGGCAAGTGCTTGATCGCTTCCTGGATTGGCGCCGCGTGCCAGCGTGAATCGAACGGCGTCCGAGCCGTACATATCCATGAACTCCAACGGATCGATGCTGTTGCCGCGACTCTTGCTCATCTTCTTGCCGAATTTGTCGCGGACTAATCCGTGCAACATGATGGTGTGGAATGGTGGAACCCCATCGGTTGCAAAGAGTCCGAACATCATCATGCGCGCTACCCAGAAGAAGAGAATGTCGTAACCGGTGACGAGGACACTCGTCGGATAGAACTTCTTAAGGTCGGCAGTTTCCTCGGGCCAGCCCAGAGTCGAGAACGGCCAAAGCGCCGATGAGAACCATGTGTCTAGGACGTCGGGATCTTGTGTGTATCCCGCAGGCGCATTCTCATCAGGACCAGTAACAATAACTTCGCCATTTGGTCCGTACCAAACCGGTATGCGATGGCCCCACCAGAGTTGGCGGGAGATGCACCAGTCATGCATGTTGTCCACCCACTCGAAGTAACGAGGAGACAGAGACTCGGGCTCTATCTTTACCTTTCCTTCCCGTACGGCATCGCCTGCCGCCTTAGCGAGGGAATCAACTTTCACGAACCACTGCTTTGAGAGAAGAGGTTCCACAGTGGTGTCGCATCGCTGGCAGTGTCCAACTGCGTGAATGTACGGTCGCTTCTCCGCAACTATGCGACCTTGCGCACGCAGAGTCTTGACGACCGCCTTCCTTGCTTCGAATCGATCGAGACCATCGAAATCGGTACCAGTGCCGATAACGATGGCCTCGGGACTGAGGATGACGAAGTTCGGAAGTGAATGGCGTTGCCCAATTTCGAAATCGTTCGGGTCGTGGGCGGGAGTTACTTTGACTGCACCAGTTCCAAACTCAGGATCAACGTGCTCGTCAGCCACGATGGGGATCTGGCGATTCACAAGTGGAAGTGTGATCGTTTTGCCTATCAGGTGCGTATAGCGCGCATCATCTGGATGTACGGCCACTGCCGCATCACCGAGCATCGTCTCAACTCGAGTCGTGGCAACGACGATCGAATCCTCGCCTTCGCCGTAACGAATTGAAACCAATTCTCCTTCATCGTCACTATGGTCAACTTCGATATCGGAGATCGCCGTCATGCATCGTGGGCACCAGTTGATGATTCTCTCGGCGCGATAGATAAGTCCGGCGTCGTAGAGGCGTTTGAAGATTGTGAGAACTGCTTTGGAGAGTCCCTCGTCCATCGTGAAACGCTCACGGGACCAATCGACACTGTCACCCAGTCGCCGCATCTGTCCGAGGATTGCACCGCCGGATTCGCTCTTCCATTCCCAAACTTTTTTGACGAACTCTTCTCGTCCAAGATCGTGACGAGACAATCCCTGTGTCGCCAACTGCTTCTCCACGACATTCTGTGTGGCAATTCCAGCGTGATCCATTCCGGGCAACCAGAGAGCCGCGAAGCCTTTCATCCGCTTCATGCGAATCAAGATGTCCTGCAACGTGTGGTCGAGAGCGTGGCCGATATGCAAACTGCCTGTCACGTTCGGCGGTGGAATCACGATCGTGTACGGCACCTTGTCGGAGGCGACGTCAGGGGTGAAGTAACCAGCGGCCACCCACTTTTCATACAGTGGGGCTTCAACCTCCGCGCTTGAGAAATTGGGAGGTAATTCACGCTGACTCATGGAGGAGAGTCTAGATTATGCGCTCTTCTCCTCTGGACCCTTTTGTCCTCGGACTATCCGCTTTGGGATATCGCCGGTCCGCTCAACAAAAGTGGGTGGGGCGCCATCGGCAATGCATTCCTTGGTAACTATCACCTTGGCCACGTCGGTGCGGCTGGGAACGTCGTACATCACCGAAAGAAGTACGGATTCCATGATCGCGCGAAGCCCGCGTGCTCCCGTGCCTCTCAAGAGTGCAAGTTCTGCGATGGCATCGAGGGATTCAGTGGTGAACTCAAGTTCGACATCGTCCAAATCGAAAAGTCGGACATATTGCTTCACAAGGGCATTCTTTGGCTCGGTCAAAATCTGCATCAGGGCAGTCTTGTCCAGCTTTTCGACACTGGTCACGATGGGAAGGCGGCCAATGAATTCGGGGATCATTCCAAACTTCAATAAATCCTCCGGCATGACATCGGCGAAGACGTCCTGCTTGTCGCGATCGGCTTCGGTCTGAAGGACAGCATTGAAACCAACCCCGGCAGATCCCTTGCGGCCTTCGATGATCTTCTCAAGGCCCGCGAATGCGCCACCGACGATGAAGAGCACATTGGTGGTGTCTATCTGAATGAATTCTTGATGAGGGTGCTTACGGCCACCTTGCGGCGGCACGGAGGCGACAGTGCCTTCGAGAATCTTCAAGAGCGCCTGTTGAACGCCCTCACCTGACACATCGCGAGTGATCGAGGGGTTCTCGGATTTACGAGCGACCTTGTCGATCTCATCGATATAGATGATTCCGGTCTCGGCCTTCTTCACATCGTAATCGGCGGCCTGAATGAGTTTGAGAAGAATGTTCTCGACATCTTCGCCAACGTAACCCGCTTCGGTTAATGCAGTCGCATCGGCAATCGCAAATGGCACGTTGAGCATCCGTGCCAATGTCTGAGCCAACAATGTCTTGCCGCAACCTGTCGGTCCAAGAAGCAAGATGTTGCTCTTGGACAGCTCAACTGTGTCTTCGCGTTTTGTGTCACCACTTTGGACGCGCTTGTAATGGTTGTACACAGCAACCGAGAGCGACTTCTTAGCACGCTCTTGGCCGATTACATATTGGTCGAGAAATTCATAAATCTCAGTTGGCTTGGGAAGCTCTTGGAGTCCAAGTGAATTCGCTTCCGTGAGTTCTTCAACGATGATCTCGTTGCAAAGGTCGATGCATTCATCACAGATGTACACGCCTGGGCCCGCGATGAGTTTCTTAACTTGCTTCTGAGTCTTTCCGCAGAAAGAACACTTCAGCAGATCGCTGGTCTCGCCGATGCGGGTCATGACACTCCTTTACGCCCTGGTACAGGGAAGTTGGGCACGAGCCAAGGGTAGATTCAACAGACTAAGAATGGAGGGCGAATAAGCCCTTCTACTGTTCGCCCTGAGAAGAATTCCGATTGGGGGTCGGCGATCTCAGATCTTTGACGCCCGGAACAAGGAGGACGAGCGCGCAGACAACCAGATGGAAGATCACGGAGGCAATAAGGAATTGCCGCTCGCCGAAGACTTTCGTAATCGGCCCAACCAGTGCCATGCCAAGGGGCATGAGTCCGACCGATCCCATGTAATCCACGCTGAACACTCGCCCTTGTAATTCCTGGGGAATTTCGCGCTGGATCGCGGACGCCCAATACGCCTCCCATGGCCCGATCGAAATTCCGGCGATCAAATACCCAAAGATGATGATCCACTTAGAAGCGGGGAAAGCTAGTACAAGCGGCGCCACTGCAAAAAAGCCCCAGATCACCACAGCTACTAGACCAGGATGCTTGGCACGGACTCTCATGGCGATCAGAGCCGAGATGGAACCGCCGATGCTGAACATGGCGGCCGCCGTGGCGAAGACGGTGTTGGTGTGGAATTCCCTTCGTGTAATTACAGGTAGCAGAACGTTTTCACTCGCAAGAACCACCATCAATTGCAATGTCGACATCGCAATGCACGCAGCGACCCACGGCGTGTGCCAGACAGTCTTCAAACCCTCATGAAGATCGGTGACGAACGACGGCTTGATTTCAACGACATCGCGTGGCTTTTCAACTATCTTCATAAGCAGGAATGTTCCGGCGATGAAAAAGGCGGCAGTGATTGCGAAGGTCATTCGACCGCCGATAATCGCAACGGAGAATCCCCCGACGCCCGGACCCACGACTTGCGCGATGCGAACACCGATGCTGCGAAGAACGTTGCCTGCGGGAAGTTTTTCGGGCGGAAGAACACTCGGCAAGATCGCACCGGATGCAGGAAATCCGAATGCCTCACCTGCACCCATCGCGAAAACGAGTATCGCCAGTCCCCATGCCGGAACACTTGGAGTTGCGACGAAGATCAATCCGATCATCAGAAGTGCGCGATAGATATCAGCACCGATCATGACGACCTTGCGCGGAAGTCGGTCTGCCCAAACTCCACCGACCGGCGCGAGAATCACAGACGACAGAACTCGCGAAGCGAGTATGAGACCGAGTGTCGTCGTCGTTCCACCTGCATCAAGAACAGTGACCGCAAGTGCGATTGGAAATGCAGATGCGCCAATCGTTACGAGCAGATTAGAAATCCAAAGATTCCGATAGTCCTTGTAAGTGAATAAGTTTCCAGGCGCGAGCAGGGCCATAGACGCTTACTCCTGACGATACTAAGTGGAAGCCCTTAGTGTGTCGGTTTGGCCTTACGGCTGGCAAGTACCTGATCGATCAAACCATATTCAACTGCCTCTTGAGCAGTAAGAATCTTGTCTCGCTCGATGTCTTGCGCGATCTGTTCAGGTGAACGAGTTGAGTGCCGTGAGATTAACTCTTCGAGAAGCACGCGCATACGCATTACTTCACGCGCCTGAATTTCGATATCGGATGCCTGACCGCCACCTTCGCTAGAAGGTTGGTGAATCAGAATTCGCGAGTGCTCAAGAGCCATGCGCTTGCCCTTCGCGCCCCCCGCAAGGAGGACAGCCGCAGCCGATGCAGCCTGACCCAAGCAGATGGTCATAACGTCGGGTCGAACAAATTGCATGGTGTCGTAAATTGCGGTGAGCGCTGTGAAAGAGCCTCCCGGGGAGTTGATGTAGATCATGATGTCGCGATCAGGATCCATGGATTCAAGGGTTAAGAGCTGGGCCATTACGTCGTTAGCCACGGTGTCGTCAATTGCTTGACCGAGGAAAATAATGCGCTCTTCAAAAAGTTTTGTGTAGGGATCGAGGCGCTTGTAGCCGTAACTGGTGCGCTCCTCGATTGTCGGGAGGACGTAGCGATTGGTGATCTCATTCACGCGATCGAATTCCATTCTCATGCTGTGCCTCCTCGGCCTGAAACTTGAACCGCAGATCGAACGACGTGATCAACAAAACCGTATTCCTTCGCCTCATCGGCGGTGAACCATCGGTCGCGATCAGAGTCCGTCGTGATCGTTTCAAGAGATTGTCCGGTGTGGAAGGCAATGAGTTCGGCCATCTTCTTCTTGGTGAATCCGATCTGTTCTGCCTGGATCTTGATGTCGGTGGCCGTTCCGCCAATTCCGCTGGAAGGCTGATGCATCATGATGCGGGCGTGTGGAGTCGCGTAGCGCTTGCCGGCGGCGCCTGCACAGAGCAGGAACTGGCCCATGGAAGCGGCAAGACCCATTCCGACAGTGGCGACGTCATTGTTCACATATTGCATGGTGTCGTAGATGGCCATGCCCGCTGTGACGGATCCTCCGGGAGAATTGATGTAGAGATAGATGTCCTTCTCTGGATCTTCGGCAGCAAGAAGAAGAATCTGCGCGCAGATCGCGTTAGCCATCGAATCTTCGACCACAGAGCCGAGGAAGATGATGCGCTCTTTCAGTAAACGGTTATAAACCTGATCATCGAGTCCACCTGAACCGCCTTGTGGTGCACGAGAAATAATCTCGGCCGCTG
Source organism: Candidatus Nanopelagicaceae bacterium (assembly GCA_036504835.1). Classification (GTDB taxonomy): domain Bacteria; phylum Actinomycetota; class Actinomycetes; order Nanopelagicales; family Nanopelagicaceae; genus QYPT01. Next base: position 4,890 of record DASXUM010000065.1, on the reverse strand, counting down.
GCAGGTGAGTGCTAATTAAATCCACGAAACATCCTCCTCAATAAAACTTCCTGTATTGACCCTAACAACCCCGACGGGCAAATGCTTCCCGTTTAAGCCATCCGAGCGTGGATGTTCGCTTATAGCGGAGAGTTATTCCTCGGTTGCGGCAGGCTGCGGGCGAAGTGCTTCCAGATCCACGGTGTTACCTGAAGCATCTGTCACGTTGACGCGACTCAAGACACCCGCGAGTGCCTTGGCGCGACCAACTTCAGCCACAAGTTGGCTGATCTGACCGGCCTTGGAAAGCTCCTGGGCGAATTGCTCTGGTGCCATTCCGTAGCGCGATGATGTTCGGACCAAGTACTCGGTCAATTCAATTTCTGTGACCTCAACCGATTCTGCCTTAACGACTGCATCCAGCAGGAAGTCAGATTTGAGTGAAGAACGAACCTGCTCCTCTACTTCGGCGCGGTGAACGGTGTCTTCCATCCGTCCTTCGCCCTGCAGATGATCTTCCACCTCGGCGGTAACAAACTCTTCGGGAACTGGGATTTCAATCTCGGCAAGAAGCTTCTCGACGAGGCGATCGCGTGCTTGCGCGCCTTGTTCCATCTTCTTGACTCGGCCGAGACGTTCGCGGAAATCCGCGCGGAGTTCTTCCAACGTGTCGAACTCGCTAGCAAGGGCGGCGAAGGCGTCATCGAGAGGAGGAAGTTCGCGCTCCTTGACTGCCTGAACGGTGACTTCGACATCACCTTTCTGGCCTTCTTCCATTCCGACAAGTTGGGTCTCGAATGCTTTGACGTCCCCGGCCTTCAAACCGATAAGAGCCTCATCCAAACCATCGATCATGCGATTGGAGCCGACTTCGTATGACATCCCGGTGGCTGTTCCGCCTTCAACATCCTCGCCGTTGATTCGAGCCACCAGGTCAATGGTGACAAAGTCGCCAGTTGCGGCGGGGCGATCGACGGTGTTGAGGGTGCCGAAACGAACTCGGAGTGCCTCGACCTGCTCGTCAATATCTGCTTCGGTGACTTCGGAGTCATCCACGTTGATGGTGATCTTCGAGAAGTCCGGCAATGCGACCTCAGGACGTACGTTGACCTCGACGGTGAATGAAAGCTTCTCTTTGTCGACGAATTCCTTGATGTCCACCTCGGGGCGACCAAGAACCAGCACCTGGTGTTCGCGGGCGGCTTGGGAGTAAAAGTCAGGCAGGGCGAGGTTAATTGCCTCATCGAGCACAGTGCCACGGCCCACGCGCTGATCGATCATCGCTGGCGGAACTTTGCCCTTGCGAAATCCGGGGACGTTGATCTGCGATGAGATCTTCTTGTATGCCTCACTGAGGTGGCCTGACATTTCGTCGAAAGTCACATCAACTGTGAGCCTTACACGGGTTGGAGAAAGCGTCTCGACCGTGCTTTTCACGTGGAACTCCTTGCTTTGGCGTGGATTTGCTGAACTACTTACTGGTCGGGGCGGGGAGATTCGAACTCCCGGTCTCCTGCTCCCAAAGCAGGCGCGCTAGCCACTACGCTACGCCCCGCGGCGCAATTGGAGAGTCTAGAGTAGAAATTACCCTCCGCTTACCGTTCCCAGTATTGTTAGCCCCTGTTGCGGAGCGCACGCTCCAAAAAACACCTTCGCGGGTGTAGCTCAATGGTAGAGCCCCAGCCTTCCAAGCTGGCCATGCCGGTTCGATCCCGGTCACCCGCTCCACGTTCCAAAAGAATGACCATTCCTCTCGCAAAATACGGGGCGCAATTTGGGTGCATTTGGTTCCCCTCCCAGTAACCTTTCAGGCACAACATCCTTGGAAGGTTGACGTTTATGAAGCTTTCTACGCGCAGATCTCGAATCCTTATCCCCCTAATGGCCCTGTCACTGGCTGCGGCCATGTCGCCGGCCCTTGCCGACTCATCCGATGGCCAGAAAGGCGGGGTGGCCTACAACAGCGTTATCAATCCGCTGCCAGGGAATTTGCCCAGCGTGGGATTTGAATCAACCGCGTTCAATGAATTTGGCAATGCCGTGAACTTTTCATCAGGGAGCAGCCACGATCTCACCAAGGTCGTTGTAACAATGAGCAGTTGGGGTTGCGCTTCGGGAAGTTGGTACTTGCACACGTGCTCAACTCCAGAAGATGCCACATTCGCGCAGCCAATCACCCTCAACATTTATGGACCGAGCACTGACGGAGTGAACCCGGGCTCAAAGATTGCGTCATTCACAAACACCTTCAATATCAAATACCGACCTTCAGCCAGCCCTCTCTGCACCGGCAGTGATTTGGGCAAGTGGTATGACAAGGAATCAAAGACCTGCTTTAACGGACTTGCTCAGAACATCACATTCAACGTGAAGAACGTCAAGGTTGGCAGCGGCGCGATCTTCGGAGTCACGTACAACACCACGCACTACGGCTATTCGCCTGTTGGTCAGAGCGCGGCATGTTTCTCGACGAGTGCTGGGTGCGGATACGACTCACTCAACGTTGCACTCACTGAGGATCCAACCAACGTCAGCGCGGGTTCAAGTGTCGATCCCGGAAAACTCTGGCTCGCATCTAATGCCGGTGGCCAGTACGCAGATGGTGGAGCCGCCGGACTTGGAAAATTCCGCATTGATTCGCCCAATGTTGCACCATGGTGGGGCGTCAATGATCCATACAGTTCAGCGCCTTGGTATGTACCGTCCATCAAAGTCTTTGCCAATCAGACTGGCGAAGGTGGATCAGATGAGAAGTCATCAGCGAATAAAGCGGATCACAACAAATCAGATGGAAAGCACGGCATCAAGAAGGACTAATTGCGTGAGGGATTAATCCCTCATCCGTAGATCTCTGCTCGGATCACTTGGGCAGCAGCACCCGTCGTCCATCTTCACTCGTCCCGTGATGGCGCCATATGCCAGCACGACCATGAAGGCGAGAGCGCTCGCGCCAATTAGATAAACGACCATTAGGGCTCTCCTTCTGCATGAGGGGTAGCACTCACCATGAAGAGTGCCTGTCCTTGAGATCACATTACGCTCAAGACTTAGAAACAGCCAATATCAATAGACTTTTGAGGAACTGCCAGAGCGTGGCATTCAAAAGTTCGAACGGAGAGTTTGAAATGGCTCATGATTCAGGGAGTTCAGTAACAGGATCTGGCCCACGCATTGATTATGCGCAACGACCGATGCTCGTCTTCTGGGAAACCACCCGTGCTTGCCTTCTCGCTTGCAAGCACTGCCGCGCAAGTGCGACAGCTCAAGCCCTTCCAGGGGAGTTGAGCACCGCCGAAGGAAAAGAATTCATTGACCAAGTTGCAGGGTTCGGTCGCCCCTACCCCATCTTGGTATTAACCGGCGGAGACTGCCTTCTACGTGCCGACATTTTCGAATTGGTCGACTACGCGACAAGCCTTGGAATTCCCGTAGCACTTTCACCATCTGTAACTCCGATGCTGACGCCAGAGATGATTCAGAAGATCGTCGACAGCGGAGTCAAAGCCGTTTCAATCAGTCTTGATGGCTCAATGGCCGATACTCACGAAGGCGTTCGCGGAATTCCCGGACATTTTGAGAAGACCGTCGAAGCAATCCGCGCACTTAGCGCGGCGGGACTCACGGTTCAAATCAACACAACCGTCATGCGCGCCAACGTTGACGAATTGGCAGAAGTTGCTCAGATCGTCAAAGATGCGGGCGCACATATTTGGGAGGTCTTCTTCCTCGTGCAAGTTGGACGCGGAGAAGTCACTGAAGCCGTATCTGCCGATGAGCACGAGGACATCTGCAATTTCCTCTACGACGCATCGCAATATGGATTCATCGTGCGAACCGTGGAAGCACCGTTCTTCCGTCGAATTGTTAACCGCAGAATTGCAGGGGACCCCGCCCCTGAGACTGATTTGTACAAGGCACTCTCGTCACAACTAGTCGCACTCATGGGACCTCCCACTGGTCGCCTTCGTGCCCATACGACTGCAACGCGAGATGGCAAAGGAATCGTCTTCATCGCCTACGACGGCGAGGTCTACCCCGCTGGATTCTTGCCTCACGGCCTCGGCAACATCCGCACAAAGCCGATTGCAACTATCTATCAAGACAACCCGTTGTTGGTTCAGATTCGGTCTTCCAACTTTTCAGGGCGTTGCGGGTATTGCGAGTACGCAGACCTCTGTGGCGGATCACGTGCTCGTGCATTCGCGGCAACCGGTGACGCTCTCGGCGAGGATCCTGCCTGCGCCTACATTCCGGAAGGCGCACCTATGGCGTTGGTTGGCGACTAGAACTAGTTGCTAACTGTCTCTTCCTTCTCAATATCTAGATCACTTAATACTGCGACTGCCGCTTTCGATCCAGAGCGAAGGCATGCCGCAATTCCAAGGCCGTCATAGGACGAACCGGCCAAGTGAATTCCCTTGAAGAATGAAAGATCCTCGCGAATCTTCGCGATGAGTTCGACATGACCGATCTCCATCTGTGGCATGGCGTTCGGCCACCGCTGAACATATGACTCGATGGGCTCGGACTTAATTCCAGTTGCATCCACCAAATCACTGTGCAATTTCGCGACTAGTTCGGCGTCATTCAAGTTGTCGATTGCGATCTCATTTGCCCGGCCGCAAGAAAGTCGAACAAAGACGACATCGGGATCTTCCATATGCGACCACTTCGTACTTACAAAAGTTGCCGCCTTTAGAAGACACCCTTTACTCGAGGGCACGAGCAACCCAGTTCCTTTGAACGCCTTCAATCCCTCAATCGCCGACTTGGGGTAAGCAACGATGACAGTGGCAACCGATGCATATCTCACGGTCTCCAAAAGCGTCGCGGCGGTATGTGATAACGCGCGAACGATCCTGGCGGCCACTCTTGCTGGCAATGCGAGAACAACTGCGTCTACCTCAGTGG
>DASXUM010000064.1:0-1903 GCA_036504835.1 Candidatus Nanopelagicaceae bacterium | reverse complement strand
CACATGAAGTTGCTGGATCCGAATAATCCAAAACTCAAGTAATCGGTAGTCTTAAGCCCATGCGTGTAGCCGTCGTTGGTCAAGGGTATGTAGGGCTCACCATTGCGGTTGAGGCTGCCAAGTCCGGGCATAACGTCGTCGGCTTCGACATCAACGCCGATTTGGTTGATCGGTTGAACAACTGGGATTCGCATATTGAAGGGATCTCTGACGAGGAGCTCAAGACGCTTTTCGGCAGCGGGAACCTCATGATCTCATCGACACCCAGTGCAATCTCGGGAGCGGAAGTCGTGGTGATCGCGGTGCCGACGCCTCTGGATGAAAAACGCAATCCTGACACTTCTTTCTTGGATGCTGCCTGCCAGACGATTGCGGCCAACCTTTCGCAATCCGCGTTGATCATCAACGAATCCACCTCATTTCCCGGCACTCTACGGAACTTGATTGCGGGTTCTATTGCAAAGATGTCCTCTCCCGATCTGGTGCATCTCTATGCGGCATCTCCCGAACGCGTCGACCCCGGCAATACCGAATGGGGACAGAAGCGGACGCCGCGATTACTGGCAGGACTCACTCCGGAGGCAACCGCCCGCGCGCGCGAGTTCTATTCGGCATTCTGCGAGAACTTGGTGGAAGTTTCATCGCCGGAAGTTGCAGAGGCTGCGAAATTGTTTGAGAACACATTCCGTCAGGTCAACATCGCGTTGGTAAACGAATTCGCCCAGATTGCCCACGCTCTTGGTATTCCCAGCCGCGAAGTAATTGATGCTGCATCCACCAAGCCGTACGGATTCATGCCCTTCTCACCTGGTCCAGGTGTGGGGGGACATTGCATTCCTGTTGATCCAAGTTATCTTGCCAGCGTTGCAGAAGCCGCGGGTGTTCCCGCGACCTTCATCCGCAGAGCCAATGAAGTGAATATGAAAATGCCTGCCTACGTAGTTTCACGGGTGAAGGAAGACCTCGGCGGGCTAGCGGGCAAGAAAGTGATTGTCGTCGGAGTTTCGTACAAGACCAATGTGGCCGATACCCGCGAGACGCCCGCCGAGTTGATCATCAACGAGCTTAAAAAAGATGGAGCCATCGTCTCCTGGCACGATCCGCTTGTGGAAAAGTGGCGCGGAGAAATCTCGTCACCGCTGAATGCCAATGCTGCCGACGCCGCGATCGTTGTAACCAAACATGATGCGATCAACGCCAAAGATGTTCTGCTTTCGGCCGCTTACGTTTTTGACTGCACCGGCAAGATTGGCGGAGTACCGAGTATTTAGCGCAGACTCTGCGCGACATCGGAGATGATTCTCTCCAGGTTGCGCGCCGGCTTCCATCCAATCATCTGTTGCACTTTGGATGTGTCAGGTACCCGCCTCTGCATATCCTCGAAACCTGCTGGATAAGCCTTGTCATATGGCAAATATTCGATGATTGACCGTGAATCAGTCTGGCCGATCACCTTATGCGCGAGATCCCGCATGGATATTTCACCTTCGCCGCCCACGTTGAAAACATCGCCGATGGCGCCCTCATATGCCGCAAGGGCGAGGATGGCATCAACCGCATCTGCGACATGGCAGAAGACGCGGGATTGCTGTCCGTCTCCGTATACGACAAGAGGATCGTCCTTAAGCGCGGCTTGAACAAAACGTGGAACCACCATGCCGTACCGGCCGGTCTGACGTGGGCCTACTGTGTTGAAGAGGCGGACAGTGGTGACTTTCAAACCTTTAACTTGATGAAGCGCGGTGGCCATCGCCTCCTCGATTGCTTTGGCATCAGAGTACGACCAGCGGATAACTTGCGGTGGACCAACTACCCGATCATCGGTCTCGCTCAATGGTTGCTTCGGGTTCTTGCCGTAAATCTCGGAAGTGCTGGCGATGATGATTCGCTTGTCATGTTTCGT
>DASXUM010000063.1:0-2771 GCA_036504835.1 Candidatus Nanopelagicaceae bacterium | reverse complement strand
ACTGGAAGTGGTGGCTCGATCTTGTTGATGATTCCATCGAGGCCGGCCATCAACATTGCAGCGAAAGCAAGGTATGGGTTCGATGATGGATCCGGACAACGGAACTCGATGCGCTTTGCCTTTGGGTTGGATCCGGTGATCGGAATTCGGATACAGGCCGAACGGTTACGGGCTGAGTAAACGAGGTTTACTGGTGCTTCGTAGCCTGGGACAAGGCGACGGTAAGAGTTGACGGTTGGGTTGGTGAAAGCGAGAAGAGATGGTGCGTGCTTCAAGAGTCCGCCGACATACCAACGGGCCATGTCTGAAAGATCGCCGTATCCCTCACCGAAGAAGAGTGGCTTGCCGTCTTTCCAGAGTGACTGGTGGACGTGCATGCCCGAACCGTTATCTCCGAAGAGTGGCTTTGGCATGAATGTCGCGGTCTTGCCGCCCTGCCATGCCGTGTTCTTGATGATGTACTTGAACTTCATCAGGTCGTCACCGGCGTGGAGGATGTCGCTGAAGCGGTAGTTGATCTCCATCTGTCCAGCGGTTCCAACTTCGTGGTGTGCGCGCTCTACTTGAAGTCCAACTTCTTCGAGCTTCATGACCATTTCGTCACGGAGATCGGCGTACTGATCTGTTGGAGAAACGGGGAAGTAGCCGCCCTTTACGCGAGTGCGGTAACCGCGGTTCGGTGTGCCATCTGCATCCTTCTCGATGCCTGTGTTCCAAGCACCTTCGTATGAATCAATGTGGTGGAATGACTCGTTGATTCCAGTTGAGAAACGAACTGCATCGAAGACATAGAACTCTGCTTCAGGTGCGAAGAATGCGGTGTCGGCAATGCCGGTTCCGCGCATGAACTCAACGGCCTTGGCGACGATGCCACGTGGGTCGCGGCTGTATGGCGAATTGTCTACTGGGTTGTGAACAGAGAAGTTGATGATCAGTGTCTTCTCTTTGCGGAATGGATCAATGAATGCTGATTCTGGTACAGGAAGAAGCTTCATGTCTGACTCGTGAATCGCTTGGAAACCGCGAATCGACGAACCATCGAACATCAAACCTTCTGTGAAGACCGCTTCATCAAAAGATCCAACTGGAACGTTGAAGTGATGCTGGATTCCAGGTAGATCAATGAAGCGAACGTCAACGAGTTTGACGTCTTCCTTCTTGATGTAAGCAAAAATTTCTGCCGAGTTCTTAAACATTTTTCTCCCATGCACCGATATCCGATTTAGCGGAAATACTCGATTGGCTCGCCATTGAGCTCTTTCTTCTTGGGCGTAAGAGTAAGACTGGGGAGTGAAAAGGTGATAACCCGCGTGTTACAGCCATGTTACGTAAATTTGAGAGTGGATTCGGGGTTAGGCTTCGCGGGTGCATTTCATCCGGGTAGGAATGTGGCGGCGGGTGTTCGCCCTCATGATCGACTGGCTCATGTCCCTTGCAGTGGCGAGCGCTTTCTTCCATGGCGCCAGCAACTGGGATCATTTCGCCCCACTAGGGGTTTTCTTCATCGAAGTCTGGGTGCTGACCTCGCTGCAAGGTGCTTCGGCCGGGCAGCGGATTCTGAGAATGAAGGTAGTCCGCTTCGCCGATGGAGGGCGGCCGACGGTTACTCAGGCTTTGATTCGGACAGTGCTGCTCTGCTTAGTCGTAACAGCGGTGACTTATGACGAGAACGGCCGCGGAATCCACGAGCGCCTGAGCGGAACCGTACTTAGCGCTTAGGAACCTTGACGTTCTTGGGCATCGGTCCCTTGGGAATTGGCATAGCCAGTCCGCCGACAGCCTTGAGACGGGCGCGAACTTCGTTCATCTGAGCAGGGCTCAACTTCTTAGGCATCTTCTGCAGGTGCTTCTGGAGTTTGCGCAGGGCAACCTGTCCCTCCATATCGCCCACGATGACTTCGGTGATGGGGACGCCTGGTGCGAAGCGCTCGGTCTTCCTCTTTTCCTCGGTCAGGAGGGTCCGCACTGCGGGGCCGCCTTCTCCCACAAGGACGATGCCGGCGCGTCCGACACTGCGGTGGACCATGTCTTGGTTGCGGTTGACTGCCACAGCTGGGGTAGTTGTCCAGCCTTTGCGGATTGCCATCAGAACGCTGGCTCCGGCTCCGGCTTGTCCCTCAATAGATTGGTATGCCGCCGCTCCTGCAACGCGGGTGAAGAAGAAGAGTGCGCCCAGAACTGCAAGGGGCAGGGAGATGAACCCCGTGTAAACCGGATGACCCCAGATCAATCCCAGGCCGATACCAATGATCCAGATGACGAGGAAGATCGCGATAAGGGAGGCGCCGATCCACGGCTTTACTTCCTTGGTGATCTTGTAGGCATCGCGCACCGCCTTTAGGCGTGGCTCTTTGGCTTCTTTGACTTCCTTGGGGTTTGACGCTGATTTCTTCCGATTAAACATGTCAGGAGTTTAGTGGGGCAGGCGCAGTACCACCAAGGCGGACCGGGGCCCACCATTGGCCCGAATGTCCGTCGGGATAGCTTTCCTGCACCTCATGGAGCATGGCGATCATTGTCGAGCGAAGGGCGATCTCGGCCTGCTCGACGTCGTCTTCTTTCTTGAACCAGATCGGCTTGCCGATGGCGATGCTGACCGGCACTTTCTGCCTCTTCAGGTTTCGCGGCAGGCCCTTGGTCCAGATCCGCTGACTACCCCAGACGATCACAGGAATGATCGGAACGCCTGCGCCCATTGCAAGTCTTACTGCACCGGATTTGATTTCTTTAATTTCAAAGCTCGTTGAGATTGTGCCCTCGGGAAATATCCC
>DASXUM010000062.1:0-5015 GCA_036504835.1 Candidatus Nanopelagicaceae bacterium | reverse complement strand
CCTCTTCTGGTTCTGGGCACGCCCTCAACTTTCCATCCAACCAATGCCACCTTCCGCCGCCTCACCAACCCAGTCGTCAGCTGGATCCTGTACGCCGGGGTGATGGTCGGAGTACATCTGCCCGGACCGCATGAGTTCATGATGAAGAACGGCTGGATCCATTCCTATGTGGAAGTCCCCGTCTACGTGATCGTGGCATACCTCTTCTATTTCAACCTGCTGGATCGCAATCTCACAGGTCGGGTTATCTCGCCGGCAATGTCGGTGGTCTCCCTCTTCCTGATGATGGTCCCTGAGACTTTGACAGGCTTCTTCATCTACGTCGCTCCGAAATCGATCTACAACGGAATGTTCGAGCTCCTCGATCAGCGTCGTGGCGGCTCGATTATGTGGTCGGGCGGAATGATTGTGGATACGGTCTGGATGTCCTTTGCGGTCTACCACTGGATCAAGAGCGAAGAACTCGCCTCAAGACGGGTTGATGAGGAAATGGCAAACCAATAATGAAAGATTTCGAGACGGATGAGCCGGCTTGGATTCACGATGAATCCAATGGAACTCCACCCGTGAGCGATAAACAGAAAAAGTGGCTCACGATCGCCATGTTGATCTCTGTCCCGTTCTGTCTCTGGGCGGGATGGTTCGAATTCGGTCGTGCCGAGCACGGCAATTGGCGCGCATGGGTCTACACCTTTGAATGGCCATTCTTCGGTGGGCTGGCTATCTACCTGTGGCGACGGTTGATGAACGGTGACGTTCCCAAGATTCCTCGTCCGGATTTCGCCGCTCTGGCTAAAGAGGCAGATGAATCAGTGGAAGGTAAACCAGATCATGCATCCGATGCAGATAGCGACCATTCCGATAATTAGCATGTAAAGACTCTGCATCCGTTTTCCGGCACGGTATTCACCCATCAAACGCTTATCCCGCGAAATTCCGAACATGTAGCAGAGCAATGGAAGAAGCAGAATCGCATTGAGGACCTGCGTCCAGAGCAAGATGGTTATCAAAGGAGCACCGGGAAGCAGAACAAGTATCGCGGCGATGACGGTGATGGCGGCGAATGTTCCGTAGAACAACGGAGCTTCGGCATAGCCATCATCGAGTGCAGCGGGTCGACCTGTTAGGTCGCTGACTGAATACGCCGTGGACAACGGAAGAATGGACGCGGCCAGAAGAGCTGCACCGACCAGTCCGACCGCGAAGAGATCTTTCGCCAATGTGCCTGCGAGAGGCTTCAAGGCAATAGCTGCTTGCGAGGCATCGGTAATGTTGAAAACACCTTCGCGATTCAAGGTCGCGGCGCAAGTAATGACGACGAAGAAGCCGATAATTCCCGTGAGCAATGATCCAGTCCACACGTCGACCCGCAAAAGTTTTAGATCATCGCGCGTCAGACGCTTATCGACCGCGTAGGACTGAATGAATGCCAGACCCCACGGCGCGAGAGTTGTTCCAAGCGTTGCCGTAGCGATAAAGATCGCATCCTTTGTAAAAGGCATCGTTGGCACGACCATGCCATGAAATGCCTTGCCCCAGTTGGGGTGGGCGAGGAAACCGGCTAGCACATAAGAAAGAAATACTGCAGAAAGTATGAAGAAGACTTTCTCAACGCGGCCGAAGGATCCACGCAGAACAAGAAATGTGACAAGCAGTGCCGCGATCGGAACGGAGACGAACTTCGTCAACCCGAATAACTGTCCTGCCGCTGCGATTCCCGCAAACTCCGCGGTCATTGTTCCGATATTTGCAAGAATCAATGAGGATGCACTGAACACTCCTGAACGCGCACCGTACTTCTGCCGCACCAAACCAATGAGACCTTGACGCGTAACTACACCAATGCGTGAACCAAGATCCTGAAAAAGTATCAGCGCGAAAGTTGAGAGAACCAATACCCAGAGCAGTCTGTACCCGTACTTAGCGCCAAGTTGCGAGTATGTTGTAATGCCCGCCGGGTCATCATCGGAAAGGCCCGCAATTACGCCAGGACCCATCACCGCAAGAAGAGCGGCAACGCGAATCTTGCGATGGGAGATTGGCGGCACTTTGACGCTCTTGGCCGCCTTTTTTACAGCGGCTGCTTTCTTCTCCGTCATGTCAGCGCGCCACTTCCCTGCGCGAAACCGCGCTTCTCGGTGCGGGCTACAAGCGCGTCAACCAAGTCGTCAGCCATGATGCGCCCGACCGGCTTGTTCGCAGAGTCAATAACGATGATCGAGGATCCGCGGTTGTTGGAGAACTCTTCAATCACCTCATCCAAGGGTGTGTCGATATGCACTGCGGTGGGAAGTGGAGGTCCAATCAAATCCGACAGAGCAGCGGCGGGCTTTGCTGAAACAAGTTCGATCATCTGGATGTGGTCGAGCAACTTCCCTTTTGAATCAACCACGACTACGCCGTCGGAAATATCTCGCTCCTTGTGCTTAACCAGAAGGGAGAGAGCATGGGCAACCGTGTCTGTCTCCCTGCAAAGCACAGAGTGCGTTGTCATGACACCGCCGGCGAGGGCCTCATCGAAAGTCACCAGCAAACGCAGTGTCTTGGCTGCCTCTGGCGCCATTGCATCAAGAATGCTCTCGCGGTGTTCGTCGTTGAGATCACGCAATACTTCGGCGCTCTCATCCGGCTCCATTAACGTAAGTAATTCCGCGGCACGTTCCGCGGGTAAACCGCGGAGGAGACCTTGCAGATCCTCGTCTTCCATTTCTTCCAGCACATCTGCGGCCAGGTTCGGATCAAGTAATTCAATCAAGGCGCCTTGCTCTCGGCCCACCAAGTCTTCGATCAAGTCCGCCAAGTCAGCAGGACGAAGTTGGGCGAGCGCAGAGCGCGGCCCTGCAGTGCGTACCGGTCCTCCGCTATCAGTGAGGGATGCAACCGTCGCCCAGTCGACGACACGATCTGGTGTTGCACGACGGCGAATTGTTCCAGGAAGGATGCGTCGCAAAAATGAGGTGAAGGAGACATCCACTCCAACGAGGCGAATTTCCTTATCGAGTGGCGCCAAGTAAAGATCGGCCGAGCGAACAACACGCAATCCATTTACATCGACGATCTGATGATCGATGACATCGGCGTCAAGAAGTGACTCGCCAGGCCTTCTCGTGTATTCCTTCAAATTGATCTTGGTCGAGGAGAGTCGGATCTCATCTCTCGTCAATTTCGAGATGCGCGCACCATCAATAAAAGAGGTACGACCGCCGATCTTCACAATCAATCCAGAAACTGCGGGATAGGCCTCTTCCCCGTGGCGAACGACAACGTCGACGAGTTTTCCGAGATCGCGGCCGTCGGTGTCCCGGACCGGGCAGCCAATGAGGCCAGCAACTGAAACCAGGGATTCTCTGATGTTCTTGCGGGCGAGAACCGAGTCGCGCCTTCCAACTATTCGCTTGGCCACCGTATTGATGGCTGGAACGGCTGGTGTTTTCACTCTTGGATTTTAGCCGCCGACCTTCCCAGGGGGTCGCACATATCAATCAATATCCCGCATGAGAATATTGATCCAATATCGCCTGAATACCTCTAAATGGACCTGGTAATTCGCCGTAGAAATCCACGGTAAGATTGGCCTCGTTGATTCATCCGAAACAACAGTTTCCCCTAAAGCGCAGTATTTGCGCTTACTTGCGAGTCTTATCACCACCTGACAGGCCACACTGATTTACCTCTGGAAAACGGCCTGTTACACCGAGACGCGCTAGTCGTCTCGATTGGTATAGCTAACTCATGTCATTACAACCACGCTCTAAATCTGCTGCGCCCTCAAAGGGACCTAAAGTTCACCGCAAGGGAACCTCGGCCCGGGCTATCGAACGCTCAACTGTCGAGCCCGCCAGCAAGCCCGAATACGCAAAATCGGGCAAACCTTCCTTTTCCAAGCCTGGATCAAACACTCCAGCCAAGCGGGCTAAGAACAAGCCTCGCTCGATCGAGCGCGCCAAGCGCTTTGCAGAGTCCAAGGGTTCGACATTTTCAGAAGAGCGCACCACCCTGAAGGCCACTGGTGCATCCAAATATGCACCGGCTCGTCGAGATGACCGCACCTCTGCCCGTCCCGATACCCGCCCAACCACCCGTCGTGACGCTCGCATCGCTGATGCCGCGCGCGGAGATGGTCGCCCTAACTTTGTACCGCGCGAGCGCACCAAGTTCATTCCTGGTGGAAAGCGCACCGGCGCCCCTGCCACGCGCAGCGCCCACAGCGGTACTGCATCTGCTCATAAGAGCAGCGTCAATCGTCCAAGCTCATCGCGTTCGACCAACAATTTCGCATCACGCCCTGATTCAAACAAGGGTGGACGAAACTTCTCGAACAGCCAGTACAGCGAAGATTTCGGCGCCGATGATAACTACATCGTGGATATCCAACAGGAGAGCACGGTCGAGGCATCGCACCACACTCCAAACGAGACCTCTACAACGACTTTTGCTGAACTTGGAATTTCACCAGAATTGGTGACACTCCTTACCAGCCAAGGAATCAACTCACCTTTCCCAATTCAGGTAGCAACCCTTCCTGACGCGCTTAAGGGACACGACATCCTTGGTCGCGGACAGACTGGTTCAGGTAAAACCCTTGCCTTCGGTCTTGCGATGCTCACCAATCTTCACGGCAAGCAAGCCGCACCACATAAGCCACTTGGACTTGTACTCACCCCGACCCGCGAACTCGCGCAGCAGATCAACGATGTTCTTACACCGTTGGCAAAGGCGATCCGCCTTGATTCTGTTGTTATTGCCGGCGGAATGCCATACGCAAAGCAGATCACTGCTATGCGCAAGGCCTGCCCGATTCTTGTCGCAACTCCGGGCCGTCTTATCGACCTTCTCAATCGCGGCGAAGTTCAACTCGATGATCTACAAATCACCGTGCTGGATGAAGCCGATCAGATGGCAGACATGGGCTTCTTGCCTGTTGTAAAGGAAATTCTTGATCAGGCACGACCAAACGGTCAGCGCTTGCTCTTCAGTGCAACCCTTGACCGCGGTGTTGATTCACTCGTCAAGAA
>DASXUM010000061.1:0-29096 GCA_036504835.1 Candidatus Nanopelagicaceae bacterium | reverse complement strand
CGAGACACCGAAAAATACAAAGCCCAGGCTTCTCGAGGATGCCGAGTATCTCGAAGTGAAATAGTAAGCCAAGAAGGTCGCAGTGATCAGGCCGCCGCCGGCAGCATCAGCAGCAAACAAACCAGCAAGTTGATAGACATTCCGCCTGGACTCGCCCAATTTACTTGGCCCCGAGTTGGCTTCGATGTCCACGTTTGCCTTCGTCGGCTCGACGTCGGAAGTAAGAGTTGCTGCAAGGACTGCCCCACCAAAACCAAGTGGAAGAAGAACTATGAAGGCAAGCGAGGAGATATGCGACGAGCCCGTGGCCGCGGAAACGAATCCTTGCGCAAGCGCACCCATTGCACCCATGAGAGCGCCGAACGCGTTGTACATTCCAAAAACGCTTGCATGCGAAACTTTCTTCTCTGTCTGGACAAGCATGGCCTGCTCAAGAGTGGTTCCGGGGCCGTTGTCGATGACATCTGTCGAGAGAGTTCCTGTCAATGCGACAACTGCGATGACCCAGAGCGGCGGATCGAATGCGACAATCACTCCTGCGACAGCGATAGCAACATAGAGCCATCCATATGAACGTCTACGCCCCCACCTGTCGCTGTAGCGGCCAAATACCAATGACGAGAATGCGGAACCTGCAATCACCGCAGCCAATAACAATCCAACTTTGGCGGTAGACACAGAATGAGCGGCCAGCATTCGACCTAAGAAGACCGCGGTAAACCCGTAGCCAAAGGCCCGTAGTCCCTGTGCCGCAATGATTCGACGTGTGTCACGATCAAGCAAAGTCCACCTCATATCTCCTCACGCGATTCCGCCAGAGAACGAAACTAAACTTAATGCTCGAAGATGGGTTCGGGACTCTCGTAGACCTTGCCGTTGGCACCGAATATCAAATAGCGCGTGAAGCCCCGCGTGAACCAGCGATCATGGGTGACTGAGACGACCGTGCCTTCGTATCGACCCAGCGCATGCTCCAGACTCTCCGCACTTGCCAGGTCAAGGTTGTCCGTCGGCTCATCGAGTAACAGCATGGTCGAGCCAGAAAGTTCCAGTAGTAGAACTTGGAATCTGGCTTGCTGTCCGCCTGAAAGAGATGAGAACTTCTGCTCTGCCTGTTGATCGATTTCATAGCGTCGTAAAACACTTTTGGCAGGTCCAAGCTGTAACGAGTAGTTCTCCCACAGCAATTCGAGCAATGTCTTCGCCATGAACTCGGGGTGCGTATGGGTCTGCGCGAAATATCCAGGGTTAACGCGAGCGCCGAGTTTGAAATCCCCGGTGTATTTCACGGACTTGTCGCCGGAGATCATCCGCAAGAAGTGGGACTTTCCGGTGCCGTTCTTGCCGAGTACAGCAACGCGGTCGCCGAAGAAGATCTCAAAGTCGAAAGGATCGGTGAGGCCCGTGAGCGCAAGGTTCTCAATCGTCAGGGCACGAAGGCCAGTGCGTCCACCGCGCAGGCCCACTTGTACATCCTGTTCGATGGGAGGAGCCGCCGGTGCTCCAGCTTCCTCAAACTTGCGAAGTCGCGTCTGCATTGCGCGATATTTAGAAGCCATGTCGGGGCTGCTGGCGGCCTGCCACTGCAGGGTGCGGACAAGCTCTTTGAGGCGAGCGTGCTCTTGCTCCCAACGCAGCAAGATCTCCGCAAATCTCTCATTGCGCGCCTTTCGCGCATCGTGCCAGGTGGAGAATTTTCCGCCGTGCACCCAGGCAGTATTGCCGTTTGCGCCTTGTTCCAAAGTGACGATGCGATTCGCGGTGCGATCGAGCAACTCACGATCGTGGCTAACAAATAGAACAGTCTTCTTTGTCTCGGTGATTACTTCCTCGAGCCAGCGCTTGGAGGGCACGTCCAGATAGTTATCCGGTTCATCCAGAAGCAGGACTTCCTCAGGTCCCTCCAACAGAGCGCGCAGTACAAGTTTCTTCTGCTCTCCCCCAGAGAGAGTGTTGACCGGACGCGTTGCCACCTCGTCAAAAGACTTTCCTAACGCTTCAGTGCAGCACACATCCCAAATAACTTCGAAGTCGTATCCGCCAGCATCGCCCCAGTCGACGAGTGCTTGTGCGTATGCCATTTGATCGCGTTCTTCATTGCGAGTGTGCATCAGTTCTTCGCTGGTCTGAACCGCCGCTGCAGCGTCGCGAATGCGCTTAGGCGCGACAGAGATAAGAAGGTCGCGCACCGTTGTCTCGTCGCGGACAGAGCCGATGAACTGACGCATGACCCCAAGGCCGCCCGAAATCGAGATCGCACCGGATTCGGGTTGCAGGTCGCCGGAGATCATCCGGATCAACGTAGTTTTGCCTGATCCATTTGCTCCGATCAGAGCGACCTTCGCCCCTTCTCCCACGCGAAAATTCACATCGCTCAGGAGAACCCGACCGTCGCTGAGTGAGAATTCAACGGCGTTTACGTCAATATGTCCCATTAGTCTTCTTCGCCCCGACGTCTAAGCGTGGTTTCAATGCGCGCAAGAAGTTGATCATCGGATGGATAATCAACCTGCACCAGCGTCAACCCACGCGATGGAAAAACAAGGC
The DNA here is from genome assembly GCA_036504835.1 of Candidatus Nanopelagicaceae bacterium. Classification (GTDB taxonomy): domain Bacteria; phylum Actinomycetota; class Actinomycetes; order Nanopelagicales; family Nanopelagicaceae; genus QYPT01. The sequence continues at coordinate 26,549 of DASXUM010000061.1, read as the reverse complement.
TATCCGAGATCCGCTGCCGGTTGTCGAGAATATTCCTGATCCATTGCGTCTCGAATCGTCCATCGGCTACGCAAACAACTGCACCAACGAGATTGCGAACCATGGAATAGCAGAAGGCATCGGCGACAATTTTCGCAACGAGATAACCCTCCTCGCTGCGATGCCACTCGAAGGTCTCAAGGGTACGAATGGTGGTTCCACCAGGGCGATATTTGCAGAAGGCCGCGAAGTCGTGCTCGCCTAGGAGAAGGGCACTGGACTGATTCATGAGATCGAGATTAAGCGGCCGGTACCACGGCGCGATATCGAAGCGGCGAAGAGGCAGAATCGAGCGGTTGCTGTCCAGAATTTTGTATTCGTAATGTCGGCGCAGGGCAGAGAAGCGGGCATGAAATCCAACGGGAGCGATGCTGACATCGAGTACCCGAATGTCCTCATCCAGAATCCGGTTGAGTCGATACGGAAGGTCCGAGATATTCCACTCGGCTTTCTTCGCGTATGGGCCGCTCTCCATGTCGGGTATATCAACATGGACGACCTGTCCGGTTGCGTGCACGCCCGCATCGGTTCGGCCGGCGACGATGGTCTCGACGGGTACTCGAGTGAGTTTTTGCAGTGCGCTTTCCAGTTCGCTCTGAACCGTTCGGCGGTCGGGCTGCTTGCTCCAACCCGAGAAATTGGTGCCGTCGTACGCTAAATCAATCCGGATACGAAGAAACCCACTCTCGGCAAAGAGAGTGGGTTCCGTCATAAGAATTGCGTTGAGTTGTTACTCAGCGTCTTTCTTTGCTGCAGCCTTCTTAGGAGCGGCCTTCTTAACAGCCTTCTCAGCCTCAGCAACAGTTGCCTTCTTGGCAGGTGTTCCCTCTGTCAGAACTTCGATGACCGCCATAGGAGCGTTATCGCCCTTACGTGGACCCACCTTTGTGATGCGGGTGTAGCCACCGTTGCGCTCGACAAAGCGTGGTCCGATTTCAGTGAAGAGAGTATGTACGACGCTCTTGTTTGAAATGGTTGCCATTACCTGACGACGAGCAGCGAGATCGCCCTTCTTTGCGAAGGTGATTAGCTTTTCGGCAAGGGGGCGAAGGCGCTTGGCCTTGGCCTCAGTTGTCGTGATCTTGCCGTGCTCGAATAGCTGCTCGGCAAGTGTTCCTAGGAGTAAGCGCTCGTGTGCTGGACCTGAGCCCAGACGAGGACCTTTACTTGGTTTTGGCATCGTATTCTCCTAGGCCTGATCACTGTCGGCGAATTCATCGTCGACATTGACATCGTAATTGTGGTGTTGTGTTGGATCAAAACCGGCTGGGCTGTCCTTGAGCGACATGCCCATTGAGACGAGCTTTGCCTTAACTTCGTCGATCGACTTGGAACCGAAGTTACGGATATCAAGGAGATCGGCTTCGCTGCGGCCAACGAGTTCGCCAACTGTGTGAATGCCTTCGCGCTTCAAGCAGTTATATGAACGAACCGTCAGATCGAGATCTTCGATTGGAAGAGCAAGGTCGGCAGCAAGGGCTGCATCAAGAACGGAAGGTCCCATTTCGATGCCCTCAGCCTCGAGGTTGAGCTCGCGGGCAAGGCCGAAGAGTTCGACAAGAGTCTTTCCAGCAGATGCGATGGCATCGCGTGGCTTCATCGATGGCTTGGTTTCGACATCAACGACAAGACGGTCAAAGTCAGTGCGCTGTTCAACGCGGGTGGCCTCGACCTTGTAGGTGACCTTCAAGACTGGTGAGTAGATGGAGTCAACAGGAATGCGGCCAATTTCGGCTCCTGCTTGCTTGTTCTGCACTGCTGTTACATAGCCGCGGCCACGCTCGACGGTAAGTTCAATCTCAAGATTGTTCTTTCCGTTCAGTGTTGCCAGGTGAAGTTCTGGGTTGTGAACCTCAACGCCGGTTGGGACAGCGATATCAGCACCGGTTACAGGGCCAGCGCCAGACTTGCGGATGTAGAGAATGCTTGGCTCATCATTGTCGGAAGAAAGCACCAAGTTCTTGATATTAAGAACGATATCGGTGAGGTCTTCCTGAACGCCTTCTAGAGTGGTGAATTCGTGCAAAGCACCGCCAACTCGAATGCTGGTAACTGCTGCTCCTGGAATTGAGGAGAGCAAGGTACGACGCATTGAGTTTCCGAGGGTGTAGCCGAAACCAGGTTCTAGCGGTTCGATGATGAAGCGTGAACGGTTCTCGCTAACTACTTCTTCACTGAGGGTGGGACGTTGTGCAATTAGCACTGTTGCTCCTCCATATGTCTGGGAGATCCACTATTTGATCTCCTGCTTTTTCCTCTTTTATGCAGTTTTATTAAATCTTTAGTGCAAATCCAAGAAATTACTTGGAGTAAAGCTCAACGATTAGCTGTTCCTGAACTTGGGTGTCGATGACGGCACGTGCTGGGACAGAGTGGATGATGATGCGCATCTGCGAACCAACAACCTCCATCCATGCTGGTACTGACTTCTCTCCGAGTTCGGCGCTTGCCACGATAAACGGCGTGAGATCCAATGACTTTGGAAGAACATCGATGATGTCCATCGCAGAGACACGGAATGAAGGAATGTTTACCTTCTTGCCATTTACGAGGAAGTGACCGTGGCGGACCAACTGACGTGCCATGTCGCGGCTCTTTGCAAAGCCGGCACGGAACACGACGTTATCCAGGCGGGTTTCCAGAATTACGAGAAGGTTTTCACCAGTCTTGCCCTGGCGACGGTTTGCCTCTTCGTAGTATCCGCGGAACTGCTTCTCCAGTACCCCGTAAATACGTGCGCACTTCTGCTTCTCACGCATCTGGAGTAGGTACTCAGATTCCTTGGAACGACCGCGACCGTGCTGCCCTGGTGGGTACGGACGGGATTCGATAGGACATTTTGGACCATCGCACTTAGAGCCCTTAAGGAAGAGCTTTACTTTTTCGCGACGGCAGCGCTTGCAATCTGCTCCGGTATAACGAGCCATTTATTCTCTTCCTTCCTTAAACTCGACGTGGTTTTGGTGGGCGGCAACCGTTGTGTGGGGCTGGTGTGACATCAGAGATGGCACCAACTTCCAAACCAGCAGCCTGCAATGAACGAATTGCGGTCTCGCGTCCAGATCCTGGACCCTTGACGAAAACGTCTACTTTCTTCAAGCCGTGCTCCTGTGCGCGACGAGCGGCAGCTTCTGCAGCAAGTTGAGCAGCAAAGGGAGTCGACTTACGTGAACCCTTGTAACCGACCTGACCTGATGAAGCCCATGAAATTACGGCTCCGGTTGTGTCGGTGATGGAAATAATCGTGTTGTTGAAGGTTGACTTGATGTGAGCCTGGCCCACAGCAATGTTCTTCTTCTCCTTCTTGCGGAGTTTTACTTTGCCCTTTGCACCACTCTTGGTAGCGCCAGCTTTAGCTTTAGGAGCGGCCATTACTTAGTCACCTTCTTCTTGCCAGCAATTGCTTTACGAGGACCCTTACGCGTGCGCGCGTTGGTGTGTGTGCGCTGACCGCGAACAGGAAGTCCCTTGCGGTGGCGAATACCTTGGTAACTTTGAATTTCGACTTTGCGTCGGATATCGCCAGCAACTTCGCGTCGAAGATCACCTTCGATTTTGTAGTTGGCTTCGATGTATTCACGAAGCTTCGCGAGCTCTGGCTCTTGAAGATCTTTGACGCGAACATCTGGGCTGATGCCAGTTGCTGCGAGAGTTTTTTGTGAACGGGTTAGTCCCATTCCGAAGATATAGGTGAGTGCGATCTCAACGCGTTTTTCGCGCGGTAGATCGACACCGACAAGACGTGCCATGTATTCAACCATTCAGTAATCCGATAGGTCCTCCGCAACGCTCCCCAACAAATGTCGGGCCTCGGCCTATCGGACCAAGGGTCTGCTTCTTTCGAAACAGTCGCGCCACGCGCTTGCTATTTAATTTTTTAGTACTGCTTAACCTTGACGTTGCTTATGTCGGAGGTTGTCGCAGATAACCATGACGCGACCTTTGCGACGAATTACTTTGCACTTATCGCAAATCTTCTTCACGCTTGGCTGAACTTTCATGACTACCCTCCTTCTACTTGTATCGGTAAACGATGCGACCCCGTGTGAGGTCATACGGACTTAATTCCACGATTACACGATCGGCAGGGAGGATTCGGATGTAGTTCTTCCGCATCTTCCCGCTGATGTGCGCGAGGATCTTGTGCCCATTTGTTAACTCCACGCGAAACATGGCATTGGGTAGAGCTTCGGCAACGGTGCCCTCGATCTCGATAGCACCATCTTTCTTGGCCAAGCGATACCTTCTATTCTGTGACAGGTTGAGTTGAAGCTTCTTACGAAGCGAAGGGTTATTCTAAAGCCAGGCGTGGGTATAAGGGAAATCGGCCCTAATTCAGCAGATCTGAGACCTCGATTTGGAGTGATTTGAGTCTCTCCCGGCCACCATCCAGGGCGGTGAGGACGAAAGGCTTGCCATCTGGGGCAATGCAATATGAGTGCTCGAAATGGGCGCCGTGGGACTTGTCGTTGGAGACCACCGTCCAGTCATCGCCAAGGACGTGGGTCTTATGGGTGCCGCGGGTGATCATCGGCTCGATCGCCAGCGCCATTCCAGGCACGATCTGCGGACCAAAGCCGGCTTTGCCGAAGTTCAGGACGTGGGGTTCCATGTGCATCTCGGTGCCGATGCCGTGCCCGCCGTACTCCTGCAAGATCCCATATTTGCCCTGCGACTTCACATACTGCTCGATGGCATGGCCAATGTCGGACAGATGCGCCCCCGCTGATCCCGCCGCGATTCCGCGCCACATGGATTCTTCGCACACATCAAGCAATTTCTGATCTTCCGGATCGACCTTCCCAGCAATGATGGAAATGGCAGCGTCTCCGTGCCAGCCATCAACGACTGCGCCCGCATCGAGGGAGACAATGTCGCCGTCTTCGATAACGCGATCCCCCGGAATGCCGTGAACGATCTCGTCGTTAAGCGAGACGCAGATGGTGCCGGTAAATCCGTGATAGCCCTTGAAGTTTGAGGTGCCGCCGCCGCGCTTGATGTTGGCCGCAGCTATTGCATCAAGTGCATCTGTGCGCATTCCTACCTTCACAGATGCGCGCAGCAATTCGAGAGTCTGACCAACCAATAATCCGGCGCGGCGCATGACCTTGAGTTCTTCCAAGGTCTTGATTTGTATTGCCATGCGCGGGCCTACTGGACGCGGCTCAGCGCCGAGATAGCACGTTCGGTGATATCGGAGACCGAACCTGTGGCGCTAATGGTTATGAGCAAGCCCTCGGTCCGATAGAACGCGATGATCGGTGCAGTTTGCTCTTGGTAGACCTCAAGACGGCGCGTGATGACGTCTTCCTTGTCATCTTCGCGCTGATAGAGCTCGCCCTGGCAGATATCGCAGATATCCGGGTTGGATGGCTTTTCAAATTCGATGTGCCAGACCTTGCCGCAATTGCGGCAGACGCGACGCCCAGAAAGTCGGAGGATGATTTCGGCGGTATCAACTGCGAGTTCAAGGACTGCATCAAGGGGAGTCTTCTTATCGCCCAAGATCGCGCGGAGGACTTCGGCTTGTGCGACATTGCGCGGAAACCCGTCGAGCAAGAATCCGTTTCCAAGATCATCTTGGGTAAGGCGGTCGCGAACCATTTCGTTGGTTACTGAATCAGGAACCAATTCACCGCGATCCATGTAGCTCTTGGCTTCAAGTCCAAGAGCCGTTCCCTCTTTCAAATTGGCACGGAAAATATCTCCCGTGGAGATATGCGGAATCGAGTAGTGCGACGAGAGGAATTGCGCTTGAGTTCCTTTGCCTGCACCTGGTGGGCCAACCAGGACTAAGCGCATTAGCGCAAGAATCCCTCATACGAACGCTGCTGCAACTGGCTCTCGATCTGCTTTGCAGTATCAAGTCCAACGCCGACGACAATCAGAATCGCAGTTCCACCGAAGGGGAAGTTCTGAGTTGCGCCGAAGAGAATCAGAGCGAGAATCGGGATGATCGCGACAAAGGCCAAGTACAGCGAACCAGGCGCTGTAATACGCGAAAGGACGTATGACAGATACTCAGATGTCGGACGACCGGCGCGAATTCCAGGTACGAATCCACCGTACTTCTTCATGTTGTCGGCAACCTCATCAGGGTTGAAGGTGATTGCCACATAGAAGTACGTGAAGAAGATGATCAAAATGGCATAGGTAAGAATGTAGAGCGGGTGATCGCCCTTAACGAAGTTACGGCTGACCCAAACTGCCCAAGGCGCCGTGCTGTTGGTGAAGTTCACAATCAGCGACGGGATATAGAGCAGGGACGAGGCGAAAATAACTGGGATAACGCCGGCCTGGTTGACCTTGATCGGAATGTAGGTGCTGGTTCCGCCGTAGCTCTGACGACCTACTTGGCGCTTGGCATACTGAACCGGAATACGGCGCTGTGCTTGTTCGACGAAGACGACCGCCGCAACCACCAACATACCGACTGCGAGGACGAAGCAGAAAGCGAAGAGACCCTTCTGAAGTTTGATGCTCCAGAGGTTTCCTGGGAATCCTGCTGCGATCGACGTGAAGATAAGGATTGACATACCGTTGCCGACGCCGCGGTCAGTGATCAATTCGCCGAGCCACATGATTACCGAAGTACCAGCGGTCATAACGAAGATCATGGTGACGATGCGCTGCCAAGAAGTGTCAGGGATGATCGGGTCTGGACAGCCTGAGATCAGACGACCTGGTGTCCGAGCAACTGCGATCAAGCCGGTTGACTGCAAGATGGCAAGTCCGACGGTGAGATAACGGGTGTACTGGGTCAACTTTGCAGTGCCTGATTGTCCTTCGTTCTTCAAGGCTTCAAAGCGAGGAATAACGACGGTCAGCAACTGAATAATGATCGAGCTGGTGATGTAAGGCATGATGCCCAGCGCGAATACGGAGAGGTGCAAGAGAGCGCCACCGCTGAAGAGGTTGATCAATCCAAATAGACCGCCGGATTGAACCTGCTTCAAACAGGCCTGAACGTTGGAGTATGAAACCCCAGGGGTCGGAACTACTGAACCAAAGCGAAACAGAGCCATGATCGAGAGGGTGAAGAAGATCTTGCGGCGCAGATCTGGGGTCCTAAAGGCCTTTCCAAATGCTGATAGCACTGATCTTCTCCCACTCTCTCAATACAAATTTAACAATAGGCTTACAAAGTTTTGATCGAACCGCCGGCGGCTTCAATCTTCTCAGATGCTGAGGAGGAGAAAGCGTGGGCGTAAACACTGACCTTAACTTCGATTTCACCATTTCCAAGGATCTTGACGGGTTGGCCCTTGCGAGCGGCGCCCTTCTTGACCAAATCTTCAACGGTGACACTGCCACCCTTGGGATACAAGGCGTTGATGGTCGCCACATTGACGGCCTGGTATTCGATTGTTGCGGGGTTCTTGAACCCGCGCAACTTGGGAAGACGCATGACCAAAGGCAGCTGGCCGCCCTCGAATCCTGCGCGAACCTGGTTACGGGCGCGAGTTCCCTTGCCACCACGACCGGCTGTCTTTCCCTTTGATGCTTCTCCGCGGCCCTTACGGGTCTTTACGGTCTTAGCACCTGGGGCTGGACGAAGATGATGAACTTTGAGTGTCATCTTTATTCAACCTCCTCAACCTTGATCAGATGGCGAACGGCGTGAACCATGCCACGAATTTCTGGACGATCTTCCTTTACAACCACGTCGTTGATGCGCTTCAAACCAAGTGATCGCAGTGTGTCGCGAATTTCTGGCTTGCTGCCCACCTTCGAGCGGAGCTGGGTAACTTTCAAACGAGGCATTAGGCACCTACCGTGATCTGTGAAGCGCGGATGAGTGCTGCTGGTGCAACATCTTCAAGTGGACGACCGCGACGAGCAGCAATTGCTGCAGGACTTTCGAGCATCTTCAATGCTGCAACAGTGGCGTGAACCATGTTGATCGCATTGTTGGAACCCAAAGATTTTGTAAGCACGTCGGAGATTCCAGCGCACTCAAGTACGGCACGAACTGGGCCACCAGCGATAACACCGGTACCAGGACTTGCCGGACGAAGAAGAACTACACCGGCAGCGGCCTCGCCCTGAACTTGATGAGGGATCGTGCCTTGGATGCGAGGAACCTTGAAGAAAGACTTCTTGGCTTCTTCAACGGCCTTGGCAATCGCCTGCGGAACTTCCTTTGACTTCCCGTAGCCGATACCGACCTGGCCATTGCCATCTCCAACAACGACAAGTGCGGTAAAGGAGAAACGACGTCCACCCTTTACAACCTTGGATACGCGGTTGATGAAGACAACGCGCTCGATGTACGGGCTCTTCTCCTGCTGACGGTCATCGCGACGTTCACGACGCTCGCGACGGTCGTTGCCCTTAGGGGCTTCTCCGCCGGTTTGAGTTGGACTAGTGGCCATTAGAACTCCAATCCGTTCTCTCGTGCACCGTCGGCAAGAGCTGCAATGCGACCGTGGTACTTATTGCCACCACGATCGAAAACGACCGAGGTAATTCCTGCAGCTTTGGCACGCTCTGCGATCAAAGCGCCGACCTGACGAGCCTTAGCCGTCTTGTCAGCACCTGATGCACGAAGATCGGCTTCCATTGTGGAAGCTGAGGCCAAGGTGTGACCGGCGAGATCGTCGACAAGCTGCACAAACAGGTGACGGGATGAGCGAGAAACGACAAGACGTGGTCGGGCAGAGGATCCGGAGATCTTCTTGCGCAGACGGAAATGACGACGGGCACGGGCATTGGTTGCCGAACCTTTAACGACCTTTACTCCGATTGCCATTACTTCTTACCTGTCTTTCCTTGCTTGCGGCGAACAACTTCGCCTGAGAGACGCAAGCCCTTGCCCTTATAAGGATCGGCCTTACGTAATTTCTTGATCTTGGCTGCTACTTCGCCGACCAATTGCTTATCAATCCCGGAGATTGAAAACTTGGTTGGTGACTCAACCTTGAAAGTGATGCCTTCTGGCGCAGGGAATGGGACCGGGTGGCTATATCCAAGGGCGAATTCAAGATCCTTGCCCTTTTCTGCAACACGGTAACCAACACCGACGATCTCAATGGTCTTGGTGTAACCGTTGGTTACGCCTTCGATCATGTTCGCGACAAGTGTGCGAGATAGGCCGTGAAGTGAGCGGCTAAGGCGCTCATCATCTGGGCGAGCGACGGTGATAACACCTTCGCCTTGTGAAACCTTGATTGGCTCGGCGACAGAGAGCGAAAGCGAACCCTTAGGTCCCTTTACTGCAACGTCTTGTCCAGCGATTGTTACTTCGACTCCTGCTGGCAGGGTGATTGGCATACGACCGATACGTGACATATCAATTACCACACATAGGCGAGAACTTCTCCGCCTACGCCCTGTTTGTTGGCTTGCTTATCAGTAAGCAATCCAGATGAAGTTGAAATGATGGCAACGCCTAGTCCGCCAAGAACCTTTGGCAGTGCACTGGACTTTGCGTAAACGCGAAGTCCTGGCTTGCTAACGCGGCGAAGTCCGGCAATCGAACGCTCGCGGTTAGGACCGAACTTCAAATCAAGAACGAGCGTCTTGCCAACGCCGTTTGCATTTGCATCGACGCGGAAGCCGCTGATGAAACCCTCTTGCTGAAGAATTGTTGCGATACGCGTCTTTACCGACGAAGACGGCATGGAAACCGAATCGTGGTAAGCAGAGTTCGCGTTACGCAGACGTGTAAGCATGTCTGCGATCGGATCTGTCATTGTCATACGTGGCCTGTGGCCTTTCTCGAACCGGTTTCCCTACGGCGTAGGGACCTTTTTCGTAGGTGGGTTTACCAGCTTGCTTTTGTGATACCTGGAAGTTCGCCGCGGTGTGCCATCTCACGGAAGCAGATGCGACAAATTCCAAACTTTTGGTAGACAGCGTGCGGACGACCGCAGCGCTGGCAACGTGTGTAACCGCGAACCTTGAACTTTGGCTTACGGGCAGCTTTTACTTTGAGCGATGTCTTAGCCATTAGTTCTCCCTAAAAGGAAAGCCGAGCGCCTTAAGCAGTGCGCGACCTTCTTCATCGTTCTTCGCGGTAGTAACAAAGGTGATATCCATACCGCGCGGACGATCAACTTTGTCTTGTTGAATCTCAGGGAACACAACTTGCTCGGTGAGACCAAAGGTGTAGTTGCCGTTGCCATCGAACTGCTTTGGGGAAAGCCCGCGGAAGTCGCGGATACGAGGCAAGGAAATCGAGAGAAGACGGTCTGCGAACTCCCACATGCGATCTCCGCGAAGAGTCACGTGCGCACCAATTGGCATGTTCTCGCGGAGCTTGAACTGCGCGATGGACTTGCGTGACTTGGTGACCTGTGGCTTCTGGCCGGTGATTGTGGTCAGATCGCGGATTGCACCTTCGATCAACTTGGCATCACGTGCTGCTTCACCGACACCCATGTTGACCACGATCTTGGTCAGGGTTGGGATCTGCATGACGTTCTTGTAGCCAAATTGGGTCTTGAGTGCAGGCGCGATCTCGCTGCGATAGCGTCCCTTGAGACGAGCTACTTCAGTCGTTGACATCAGATGTCCTTTCCGGTGCGGCGGGAAATTCGCACGTTCTTTCCATGCTCGTCCTTGCGAGCACCAAGGCGGGTGGCCTTGCCGTCCTCATCAACGAGCATGACGTTCGAAATTGCGATTGAAGCTTCTACGTGGAGGATGCCGCCCACCTTCGCTCCGCGATCACCTGTGGTCTCACGGGTGTGACGCATTACGCGGTTGACGCCTTCAACGAGAATGCGCTTGTCCGTAAGGTCGAGCACCTTTCCGGTGACGCCTTTGTCCTTGCCAGCGATAACCAGAACGGTGTCGCCTTTCTTAATCTTTGCCATGTTTAGAGCACCTCCGGTGCGAGCGAGATGATCTTCATGAAGCGCTTGTCGCGGAGTTCGCGGGCAACCGGTCCGAAGATACGAGTGCCGCGTGGTTCGCCATCTGCCTTCAAGATGACTGCAGCATTCTCATCAAATTTGATGTAGGAACCATCTGGACGACGGCGCTCCTTTACGGTGCGAACGATGACGGCCTTGACGACCTCACCCTTCTTCACTTGACCGCCAGGAATTGCATCCTTGACGGTACAGACGATGATGTCTCCAATACCGGCATAGCGTCGTTTGGAGCCACCGAGAACACGGATACAGAGAAGCTCTTTGGCTCCTGTGTTGTCCGCAACGCGTAGGCGGGACTCTTGCTGAATCATTTTCTATGCCCCCTACTTGGCCTTCTCGATGATCTCGACTACACGCCAACGCTTGGTTGCCGAGATTGGTCGAGTTTCCATGATGAGTACACGGTCGCCTACGCCTGCGGCATTCGCCTCGTCGTGGGCCTTGAATTTACGTGACCGACTCATAACCTTGCTGTAAAGACCGTGCTTAACGCGGTCCATAACTTCAACAGTTACTGTCTTGTCCATTTTGTCGCTAACAACAATTCCCTCACGGGTCTTGCGGAAACCGCGATCTTCGGAAGATGCGCCATTTAGCGTCATGCAGCACCTCCGATTCCTAGTTCACGTTCACGAATAATTGTGTAAATACGAGCGATCTCCTTGCGAACTGCAGCGAGTCGTCCGTGGCTTTCGCTCTGACCGGTAGCAACCTGGAAACGAAGGTTGAATAGTTCTTCCTTCGACTCCTTGAGCTTTACGTTCAGTTCGTCAGCTGGCAATGCGCGAAGCTCCTCATTATTTGTAGTAGCCATTACGCCTCCTCACGTTTCACAACACGGCACTTCATTGGAAGTTTGTGAATGGCAAGACGCATTGCTTCTTGGGCAATGGCATCGGTCACGCCGGAGATTTCGAACATCACTCGGCCTGGCTTTACGTTTGCAATCCACCACTCAGGTGAACCCTTACCCGAACCCATGCGAGTTTCGGCTGGCTTCTTAGTAATCGGACGGTCTGGATAGATGTTGATCCACACCTTTCCGCCACGCTTGATGTAACGCGTCATTGCAATACGCGCTGCCTCAATCTGTCGGTTAGTGACATAGGCGGGTTCCAAAGCTTGAATACCGAAGTCACCAAAGGACACTGCTGTTCCGCCCTTTGATGCACCACTACGAGATGGGTGGTGCTGCTTTCGGTGCTTCACACGACGAGGAATTAACATTTATGCACCAGTCCCTTCGGTGTGTGGAGCCGCTACTGCGACTGGAGCACCTGCGGTCGAGGTCACTTCACCACGCGGTGTGCGAGGTGCGGACGGACGACGTGGGCGATCAGCCTTTGGCGCGCGTGCTGCAGCAAGTGCTGCGGCTTCACGCTCTGCGCGAGAGTGAATGACTTCACCCTTGTAAATCCAGACCTTCACGCCAAGGCGTCCGAAGGTGGTGTGTGCTTCGTGGAAGCCGTAGTCGATGTCCGCACGCAAGGTGTGTAGTGGAACGCGACCTTCGCGGTAGAACTCAGAACGTGACATTTCAGCTCCACCTAGACGTCCACCGCACTGGACACGGATGCCCTTTGCGCCAGACTTCAAAGCGGTCTGCATTGCCTTACGCATTGCGCGACGGAATGAAACACGAGCAGCGAGCTGTTCGGCGATTCCCTGCGCGACGAGTTGGGCGTCGATCTCTGGGTTCTTGACCTCGAGAATGTTGAGCTGAACCTGCTTGCCTGTGAGTTTTTCCAACTCTTGGCGAAGCTTGTCGGCTTCCATACCGCGGCGGCCGATTACGATTCCGGGGCGGGCAGTATGAAGGTCGATTCGGACACGGTCACGCGTACGCTCGATTTCAATGCGTGAAACGCCAGCGCGCTCCATGCCCTTGCTCATCATGCGACGGATTTCGACATCCTCTTTTACATAATCCTTGTACAACTTGTCTGCATACCAGCGAGACTTAAACTCGGTAGTAATTCCAAGACGGAAGCCGTGGGGGTTTACTTTTTGACCCATTACTTGGTCGCTCCCTTCTTGATGTCAGAGACCACAACAGTGATGTGACTTGTGCGCTTGAGAATTCGGAATCCTCGACCTTGGGCACGTGGACGGAAGCGCTTCATTGTGGCGCCTTCATCAACGGTTGCCTCGATGACCCAAAGTTCAGATGCATCGCGGATAGCCGGGTTCTTCTGCTTGGCATTCGCCACTGCAGAGTTAAGGAGTGTGTAGATGTCCTGACCCGCAGCCTGTGGCGCGAACTTGAGGACAGCGAGGGCTTGGTCGGCCTTCATGCCGCGTACCAAGTTAATGACACGACGAGCCTTCTGCGGTGTGTGGCGGATGTCGCGCAAAACTGCACGAGCCACTGTCGCTTGAACTGCGTCTTCTTTTGTCTTAGCCACGTGTGGCCCTCCGATCATCCTTTACGTGACCTCGGAAGGTACGTGTTGGTGAAAATTCGCCGAGCTTGTGGCCGACCATTGCATCGGTTACGAAGACCGGAATGTGCTTGCGGCCATCGTGTACTGCGATGGTGTGACCGATCATCGACGGCGTAATCATCGAGCGGCGTGACCAGGTCTTGATCACGTTCTTGGTGTTATTTGCGTTCTGCGCATCTACCTTCTTGGTGAGATGGCCGTCCACAAATGGACCCTTCTTCAAACTACGTGGCATGAGGGCTCCTACCGCTTCTTATTCGATTTACGACGACGGACAATCATTGAATCGCTTGCCTTCTTCTTACGGGTACGGCCTTCAGGCTTACCCCAAGGAGTAACTGGGTGACGTCCACCGGAGGTCTTACCTTCACCACCACCGTGTGGGTGGTCAACCGGGTTCATGACAACACCACGGACAGTTGGGCGAACACCCAACCAACGCATACGACCGGCCTTGCCGTAGTTAATGTTGGATTGCTCGGCGTTGCCGACCTCACCAACAGTTGCACGGCAACGAACGTCTACGTTGCGAATTTCACCAGAAGGCATACGAAGTTGTGCATGCGCACCTTCTTTTGCAACCAACTGAACGCTGGCTCCGGCAGAACGAGCAATCTTTGCTCCTCCACCTGGGCGAAGTTCGATGGCGTGCACGACGGTACCTACGGGAATGTTGCGAAGTGGCAAGTTATTGCCTGGCTTGATGTCAGCCTTCGGACCATTCTCTACGGTGTCGCCTTGTGACAACCTATTTGGCGCGATGATGTAGCGCTTCTCGCCATCTGCGTAGTGCAGAAGGGCGATACGAGCGGTGCGGTTTGGGTCGTACTCAATATGAGCGACCTTTGCTGGTACACCATCTTTGTCATTGCGAACAAAATCGATGAGGCGGTAGGCACGCTTGTGCCCTCCACCTTGGTGGCGAACCGTGATGCGACCGGAGGCGTTACGTCCACCTTTTGAGTGGATCGGACGCACAAGCGACTTTTCAGGTGTCGTGCGTGTGAGCTCAGCAAAATCTGGAACGCTCGCGCCGCGCTGACCCGGGGTCGTGGGCTTTAACTTACGAAGTGCCATTATCTTTCCCTTGTCCTGTTCCTGTAGTCCCGGTTTCCGTTAGGAAACTGGGCCTCCAAAGATGTCGATGCGGTCGCCGGCTGCTACTTGCACGATTGCTCGCTTGGTGTCCTTGCGCTTTCCGTTACCAAAACGCGTGCGCTTGTTCTTGCCTTGACGGTTCATCGTGTTGACACTGAGAACCTTTACGCCGAACACCTTTTCGACCGCGATCTTGATCTGGGTCTTGTTGGCATCTGGTGCAACCAAGAATGTGTACTTGTTCTCGTCTAGCAGCCCGTATGCCTTTTCGGACACAACTGGGGCTAGCAATACGTCGCGCTCGCTCATGCGGATACCTCTACTTCTTCGCTCTCACGTGCAACGACTGTTACGCCTTTGCCCTTGGCAGGTCCGGTCAAGAAATCGTTGATTGCTGCCTCAGAGAAGACCACGTCATCGCTCTTGAGGATGTCGTAAGCATTGAGCTGATCTGGAACCAGCAAGTGCATGTCCTCGGCATTGCGAAGGCTGCGCCAGGCGGCGTCTTCCTTGCGGGAGACGACTACTAGGAGGTTCTTGCGATCGCTGAACTGACGAACAGCGGCGATAGCGGCCTTGGTTGAAGGAGTCTCAGTCACAGAATCAAGAACGTGAATGCGATCGTTACGTTGACGATCAGAAAGAACACCCTTGAGAGCCGCAGCAATCATTTTCTTGGGGGTTCGTTGATCGTACTTACGTGGGCGAACTGCGTGAGCAACACCGCCGCCGATCTGGTTTGGTGAACGGCTGGAACCCTGACGGGCACGGCCAGTTCCCTTCTGCTTGAACGGCTTCTTACCACCACCGCTAACTTCGCCGCGGTTCTTCGCCTTCTGAGTTCCTTGGCGAGCAGCGGCTAGCTGTGCGGTTACGACTTGGTGGATCAAAGGAATGTTTGTCTGAGCGTCGAAGATTTCTGCTGGCAGTTCTACGCTGCCAACTTTCTTTCCTTCGGCGTTCTTAATTTCGAGAGTAAGCGCCATGGTTATGCACCAACCTTTGCTGCTTGGTAAACAACTTCAAAGACTGCTTTCTTTGCAGCTGAACGGATGAAAACGAGAGAGCCATCTGCACCTGGAATCGCGCCCTTGATGAGCAGCAGGTTCTTCTCTGCATCTACAGAGTGGACGAGAAGGTTCTGGGTTGTGATGCGCTCTCCACCCATACGGCCGGCCATGCGCATTCCCTTGAATACACGGCCTGGTGTTGAGCAAGCGCCGATCGAACCTGGCATACGGTGCTTACGGTCTACACCGTGAGAGGCGCCAATACCCTTGAAGCCGTGGCGCTTCATAACTCCGGCAGTTCCCTTACCGATGCTCGTCGCGGTGGCGTCAACTAGCTCGCCTGCCTCGAAAACATCAGCTCCGATTTCCTGTCCGAGCGTGTAAGCCGAAGCATTGGTCGTGCGCAACTCGGCGACGGAGCGACGTGGTGTCACACCGGCCTTTGCGTAGTGACCAATAAGTGGCTGAGAAATTTTCTTTGGGTCGATCGCACCGAAGGCGATCTGGACGGCTGCGTAGCCATCGGTCTCCAGTGTGCGCACCTGCGTGACCACGCAAGGGCCTGCTTCAACAACGGTGACTGGCACCATCTTGTTGTTGGCATCGAATACCTGTGTCATACCGAGCTTCTTGCCCAAGATTCCCTTGATGGCAGCGCCCTGCGATTGAGTCGTGATTGATCCGGTAGTTGTCATAGTTGTCTGATCCCTTAGAGCTTGATCTCGATGTCAACGCCGGCAGGGAGATCGAGACGCATCAAGGAGTCAACCGTCTTAGGGGTTGGGTCGATGATGTCGATAAGGCGCTTGTGTGTGCGCATCTCGAAATGTTCGCGGCTGTCCTTATATTTGTGAGGAGAGCGGATCACGCAATACGTGTTCTTCTCAGTAGGTAGCGGCACTGGGCCAGCGACCGTCGCACCAGTGCGCTCGACTGTCTCGACGATTTTCTTCGCCGAGGAGTCAATCACCTCATGGTCGTAGGCCTTGAGCCGAATGCGGATCTTCTGTCCCGCCATTGTCTTCTCCTCTAGTCTGTTAAAAAATCTAAAGCTTCTAGTGCTTTTCTTTGTTGTTAGTCCCGGCGGTTTTTTAGGCCGCCGGGCCCAACAGTGGAATTACTTGTTGATCTTGGTAACGCGACCAGCACCAACGGTGCGGCCACCTTCGCGGATAGCGAAGCGGAGTCCTTCTTCCATTGCGATCGGTTGGATCAGTGCAACGGAGATTTCCGTGTTGTCGCCAGGCATAACCATTTCGGTGCCTGAAGGCAGAGTCACGACGCCAGTGACGTCAGTGGTACGGAAGTAGAACTGTGGGCGGTAGTTGTTGAAGAACGGAGTGTGACGTCCACCTTCATCCTTGGAAAGGATGTAGACAGATGCTTCGAACTCGGTGTGAGGAGTGATGGAGCCTGGCTTGCAGACAACCTGACCACGCTCAACATCTTCACGCTTGGTTCCACGAAGAAGAAGACCGACGTTCTCGCCAGCTTGACCTTCATCGAGCAACTTACGGAACATTTCAACACCAGTGACGATTGTCTTCTGGCTACCTGGGCGGATACCAACGATTTCAACTTCTTCGTTGACCTTAACAATTCCGCGCTCGATACGACCGGTGATAACGGTTCCACGACCTGTGATCGTGAAGACGTCTTCAACTGGCATCAAGAATGGCTTGTCGATCTCACGGGCTGGCTGTGGGATGAATGTATCCACTGCGTCCATGAGCTCCATGATCTTCTCAGACCACTTGGCGTCTCCTTCGAGAGCCTTAAGAGCAGAGATTCGCACGATTGGTGTGTCATCTCCTGGGAACTCGTACTTGCTGAGAAGTTCACGAACTTCCATTTCAACAAGCTCAAGAATTTCTTCGTCATCAACCATGTCGGACTTGTTGAGTGCGACAACGATTGAAGGAACGCCTACCTGACGAGCAAGAAGCACGTGCTCCTTGGTCTGTGGCATTGGTCCGTCAGTCGCGGCAACTACGAGGATTGCGCCGTCCATCTGTGCTGCACCAGTAATCATGTTCTTGATGTAGTCAGCGTGGCCAGGGCAGTCAACGTGTGCGTAGTGACGCTTTTCGGTCTGATACTCGATGTGCGCGATCGAGATGGTGATACCGCGCTGACGCTCTTCTGGCGCCTTATCGATCTGATCAAATGGTGTGAATGGGTTTACATCTGGGAACTTATCGTGCAACACCTTGGAGATCGCAGCGGTAAGAGTGGTCTTACCGTGGTCGATGTGCCCGATGGTGCCGATGTTGACGTGCGGTTTTGTCCGCTCGAACTTCGCCTTTGCCACTTTTGGTCCTCTTTCTTTTGATTTAGTGCTTTTAGTTAGGGGTTTTTAGTTTTGGTGGATCGTTTGGACTACTCGCCGCGCGCTTTGGAGATGATGTCCTTCGCTACGTTGGCCGGAACTTCGGCATACGAATCGAACTGCATGCTGTAACTCGCGCGACCTTGTGTTCTGGAGCGGAGATCGCCGACATAGCCGAACATCTCCGACAACGGAACTAGCGCCCTAACAATGCGGGCACCTGACCGCTCGTCCATGGCCTGGATCTGGCCACGACGACTGTTGATATCGCCGATGACATCTCCCATGAAATCTTCAGGGGTGATGACTTCAACGCTCATTACCGGCTCGAGAATCGCAGGGTCAGCAAGTTTTGCTGCTTCCTTGAATGCTGCGATACCGGCAATTTTGAAGGCCAATTCCGATGAGTCAACATCGTGGTAGGCACCGTCGAGAAGGGTTACGCGAACATCAGTCAATGGATAACCGGCAAGAGGACCTGAGGTCATTGCTTCGCGTGCGCCTTGGTCAACAGATGGGATGTATTCGCGAGGAATACGGCCACCGGTGACCTTATTAACGAATTCGTATCCGCCTTCGGTCCCAGTTGGAAGTGGTCCGATGGCAATCTGAATCTTGGCGAACTGGCCGGAACCGCCAGTCTGCTTCTTGTGGGTGTAGTCGTAGCGATCGACGTTCTTGCGCAGGGTCTCGCGGTAGGCCACCTGAGGCTTACCGACGTTTGCTTCTACGTTGAACTCACGACGCATACGGTCGACAAGGATTTCGAGGTGAAGTTCGCCCATACCAGCGATGATGGTCTGGCCGGTCTCTTCGTCAGTCTTGACGTGGAAAGTTGGGTCTTCTTCAGACAGACGCTGGATCGCGATACCAAGTTTTTCCTGGTCGCTCTTGGTCTTTGGCTCAATAGCAACAGAGATAACTGGTGCTGGGAAGTCCATTGACTCGAGGATTACAGGCTTTGCGATATCGCAAAGGGTTTCGCCAGTTGTAGTGTCCTTCAGACCCATAACTGCGACGATCATTCCGGCGCCGGCACTTTCACGCTCTTCGCGCTTGTTTGCGTGCATCTGGTAGATCTTGCCGATGCGCTCTTTGCGATCCTTGGAGCTGTTAAGAACAGCGGAACCGGTTTCGAGAACGCCTGAGTAAATTCGGATGAAGTGAAGTTTTCCAAGGTGTGGGTCGGACATGATCTTGAATGCAAGAGCCGAGAATGGCTCCTTGTTGTCTGGGTGGCGGATAACTTCAACTGAAGAGTCAGCCATGCTGTGTCCGACAATTGACTCAACATCAAGTGGGCTTGGAAGGTAGCGGGTCACTGCATCAAGCATTGGCTGAACGCCCTTGTTCTTGAATGCAGATCCGCAAAGAACTGGAACAGCCTTAGCTGCCAAAGTTGCACGACGGATGCCGTCGATAATTTCTTGCTCGGTTAGTTCGGCACCATCGAGGTACTTCTCCATAACCTGGTCATCGGATTCGGCAAGTGCCTCGATGAGATCGTGACGTGCCTGCTTGGACTTCTCAACCAAGTTGGCAGGAATTTCTTCGACGAGGTAATCCTCGCCCTTCTTGGTCTCCCCTGGCCAAACCAGAGCCTTCATCGCGATGAGGTCGACAACTCCAAGGAAGTCAGACTCATTTCCGATTGGAACCTGAAGTACCAATGGCTTTGCGTTGAGGCGGGAAACGATCATCCCGACGCACATGTCGAAGTTGGCGCCGGTGCGGTCCAACTTATTGACGAAGCAGATACGAGGAACGCTGTAACGATCGGCTTGGCGCCAAACGGTCTCAGACTGTGGCTCTACTCCGGCAACGCCGTCAAACACAGCAACGGCACCGTCAAGTACGCGCAGCGAACGCTCTACCTCGACGGTGAAGTCAACGTGGCCCGGGGTGTCAATGATGTTGATGAGGTGGTCGTGCCACATACAGGTAGTCGCAGCGGAAGTAATGGTGATTCCGCGCTCTTGTTCCTGCTCCATCCAGTCCATGGTGGCTGCGCCCTCATGAACCTCACCGATTTTGTAGTTAATACCGGTGTAAAAAAGGATGCGCTCAGTGGTCGTGGTTTTACCCGCGTCGATATGAGCCATGATCCCGATGTTGCGGACCTTGGCTAGGTCGATGTTATCTGCGGCCACTTATTTGCTCCCTTTGCTTCTGTTAGAACTTTTTAAAAACGATTGGCGTTCGTATTAAGTTGTTAAGACTCGTTAAGCGCTTTACCAGCGGTAGTGCGCGAAAGCCTTGTTGGCTTCTGCCATCTTGTGGGTGTCCTCGCGACGCTTTACTGCTGCGCCGAGGCCGTTGCTGGCGTCGATCAATTCATTGGTAAGACGCTCTGCCATCGACTTCTCGCGACGTGCGCGGGAGAAGTCAACCAACCAGCGAAGTGCCAGAGTCGTGGAACGACCGGCCTTAACTTCAACTGGCACCTGGTAGGTCGCGCCACCAACACGGCGTGACTTAACTTCGATTGCAGGCTTGATGTTGTCGAGGGCGCGCTTCAAAGTGATGATTGGATCCACTTGAGTCTTTGCGCGGCAGCCTTCGAGTGCATCGTAAACAATTGCTTCGGCAGTGGAACGCTTGCCGTGAAGCAGAATTTTGTTGATGAGGGCAGTAACAACTGGAGAGTTGTATACGGGATCAGCAATTACTGGTGACTTGACCGCAGGTCCTTTACGTGGCATTAGGAAGCCTTCTTCTCTCTCTTGGTGCCGTAACGGCTACGTGACTGCTTACGATTCTTCACACCTTGGGTGTCGAGTGATCCGCGAATGATCTTGTAGCGAACGCCAGGAAGATCCTTCACGCGGCCACCACGAACAAGAACGATGGAGTGCTCTTGCAGGTTGTGTCCTTCACCGGGGATGTATGCCGTTACTTCCATACCGCTGGTCAAACGCACACGTGCGACTTTGCGAAGTGCGGAGTTCGGCTTCTTCGGTGTCGTTGTGTAAACGCGTGTGCAAACACCGCGACGCTGAGGGCTTCCCTTAAGCGCAGGTGTGCTTGTCTTCGTGGTTTTTTCCGCGCGTCCACGACGTACCAGCTGTTGAATTGTTGGCATCTTTCTCCATTCATGACTGCGCCTATTTACGCTCAAC
This sequence comes from Candidatus Nanopelagicaceae bacterium, assembly GCA_036504835.1. Taxonomy (GTDB): domain Bacteria; phylum Actinomycetota; class Actinomycetes; order Nanopelagicales; family Nanopelagicaceae; genus QYPT01. Next base: position 5,630 of record DASXUM010000061.1, on the reverse strand, counting down.
CACCGACCCACGCGGTCGGGTGTGTTGCCCAGTTCGCGCAGCCGCCGACCTAAATGATTAGGCGGGCATCAGCAGAAAAGCTCTAAAGAAGAGCAGGGCGAGAGCGTAACCCAACCGCCCTGCCAAGGTCAAAACGAGGGTTTTACTCCTATTTTCGGCAAATCAACCGTTAAGACTCGCCGACAATTTTTTTATACCTTATTACTGCACCCATCCCCGTTCGCGCCTGGGCAGGTCTGCCCGCGCAGCCCCCGCCCAGCGGATGAGGATCCCCGACAGCAGCAGCAAGATCATGGCGAGCGCTGAATTCAGGGGCAGCTTGACATAATGCACGATTTTGAAGGGAAATCCTCCCAATCCGGTGGCCGAGAGCATTAACAGGGCGACCCCTGCCCCAACCACCCCAGACCCAGCGGCCCACCCTGCCACAGATGCTCTGGGCGGGAAGGTTCGGGAAGGCCAATCCCAGAGGGGAAGGCGGGCATGCTCCATGGGCCACATCAGGCGGACGATCAGCCAGACGAGCAAGCCGAAGATGAACCAGAACCCGATAGAGCCGACGGCATAGTTCCACCCGTCTGGGACCGGGTACCCGGAGGCGCCGATACGAGTGGGTCGATCCAGCCCGAAGAAATGGGAGATCACAATAAGAAGGACAAGCATCGGCAGATGCCATAAATAAAGGGTCATCGCCGAAAGGTTCGCCCAGGTCACTCGCCGCCACACGTTCTCGCGTTCGAGAAGTCTCGACAGCGGCTTCCTCACCAAGGCGACCATAAGAACCCAATTCACGCAGTGCAGCGCCAGCACGACGGTGGGCGGTGCCATGTTGCTCACCGGGTCCCCCGGCATCCCCACCAACGAGATCGGCCAGGGACCAAAACGTATGAGAACTGCGTTGAGCGTTACGTTGAAGATAAGGGCGAGAACCACCATGCGGTTCGGAAATTTCCTAATAGTCCCCCGCGACCAGAGCGAACCCAAGTAAGTGGGGACCATCCACACCAGAACGAAGTTCGCAACACCCACTGCATTCGGGAAACCCTGAAAGAAACGAAGTACGTCTACCAAGGCGCATGCCACGAGTAGAGAGAGCGTGCGAATGACTGCCTGCAATGGCTTCGCCGGTTTGAATATCGGGGTCAGTCCCGTAACGAGAAAGTACGAACCAAGAAACCAGAGAAGCTGGGTTGTAAGCAACATCAACGGGGCAGCAACCCTCGTCGGTGCAAGAGCAGTGACTGTCGCGGCAACGATTCCCATAATGATCAAGTACGTCCACAGCGGACGCAGAAATCTCCTTGCTCGCGCCCACATCCACTCGGCATACGTTCCACCGCGTTTTACATGCTTATCCCACGAGATTGCATTTGCGGCACCGCCCGCGAAAAAGAAGAGCGGCACAATTTGAAAGATCCATGTGAGGGCTTGCGTCCACGGAAATGCCGCCAGCAGATTCCCTACTTTTGGCACGCCATACTGCCAAGTAACGACGGCCATCAACGCATGCCCCGCGACAACAATCATGAGCGAGATTCCGCGCGCCGCATCGATGATGCGATCGCGATCAGCTGGTGTTTTATTAGCGGCTTCCACCGATGGCACCGGAAGGAAGAAGTTGCCACTCATTCCGGCCCCTTCCTCGCTAGCAAAATCATCCCACCAGATTGCTCGTGTTATGCGAACTACGTGCACGTGAGAGTGCGGGCCTTGTGCAAATCATCCCTATACAGCGCCAGCGCGTTTTCGATAGCCTTCAGTATGGCCAGTCAAAATTCCCCGCACGCGACAATGAGCTCCTCACAAGAGCAGTGGGAGGCCTGGCATGCACGACGTCTTGCATCCGTTACTGCACCTACAGGGAATCTGGCTCTTATCGAAACGCGTTGGCAATCCGATGACAAAGAGATAACCATCGAAGAAGCCCTCGTTGGCCAACCTTCTACCGTCACTGTGGCCAAGCACAAACGGGAAGATTTCGACGGAAATGTGATCGCCAAAGGCGTGCGAATTTGGGATTCCAATTCGGAGGCCATTCAAGCATTCGAGGGCATTGACACCTACCCCTTTGATCCCGAGTGGATTTTCGAAGGCACTTTCATTCCGCACCCTGAATCGCGGGCAGTGGCTTTTGAGTATGTGCGCGAGACCCCCGAACATCGCAACTTGCCTGTCCCGGGGGAGATCAGGGTAAACATTCACGGCGTCGACTACTCCCTCGATGCATTCGATGATGAGGGCACACTTCTCCTCGTCTTCGCCGATCCCACCAACGGCAAAGAGTCCTACCCTGCGGGTCGATTCCTCGTGCTCCCCAAGGAAGAAAATTCCAACCGAGTGGTCATAGATTTCAATCGCGCTTACGTGCCTCCATGCGGATTCTCGATTGCATACAACTGCCCACTACCTCCACCGCAGAACAGAATCAAGATTCCCGTTCGCGCAGGAGAGAAGAATCCGATTTTTCGTAACAACTACGAAATTCACTAGACAACATACTTATCACGCATAACAGCGGCGAAGGAGTTAGCAATGATAGGAAAACACGGACTCCGCACAATCGGCGTTGCCATAGCAATAACACTGACTCTGGCAGCCTGCAGCTCACCGACGAAGACAACCCCGGCGAGCGCTGATGCCACCATCAACATTGGATCTCTCTACGAGCCGCAGAACCTGGATAACACGGCCGGTGGCGGACAAGGTGTCAACGAGGCGCTCAATGGAAATGTGTACGAAGGCCTCTTCAGTCTGACCGATTCCGGGAAAGTGGAGAACCTCCTCGCAACTTCGTACAAAGTAAGTTCAGACGGACTTACCTACACCTTCACCATCCGTGACGGCGTCCTCTTCCATTCCGGAAAAGCACTCACGAGTGCAGATGTTAAGTACAGCATCGAGAAGGTCATATCTGCGAAATCTCAGTCGGCGCGTAAGAGCAACTTCGACATGATTAAATCCGTATCAACCCCTGATCCAAAAACTGTCGTCGTGACCCTCAAAACCAGATCCATCTCGTTCGTCTACAACCTCAGTTATATCTGGGTCATCAATGCCGATGCGAAAGACATTACGGCTAAAGAGGATGGAACCGGCCCTTACACACTCACCGCGTGGAAGCACGGGTCCACTCTCTCCCTTGCCCGCTTTGATAAGTACTGGGGCACTCCCGCCAAGAATAAGGTGGTGGTATTTCATTACTTCACCGACGCGACAGCCCTCAATAACGCACTTCTTACCCATGCGGTAGATGTCGTCACGGCTGAACAGAGTCCGGACGCACTTGCTCAATTCAAGAACGCGGACTTCAAGATCAACAACGGTCAATCGACGACCAAGTTGCTCCTCGTATTCAACGACCGAGTGGCACCGTTCAACAAACCCTTGGTGCGTAAAGCAATCACCTCAGCGATCGACAATCAGAAGTTGCTCCGCTCGATCTGGGGAGATTACGGCACGCTAATCGGTTCGATGGTTCCTCCCACTGATCCGTGGTACGAAGACCTAACCCAAGTCAATCCTTACGATCCCGCCTTGGCAAAGAAGGAATTGACACAGGCTGGCTATCCGAACGGCTTCACCTTCCGACTGGACACACCAAGCTATGACCCTCATCCCGCTGCTGCAACGTTCATCAAGTCGGAACTAGCAAAGGTTGGCGTCACTGTGAACATCAACATCATCACGGCCGACCAGTGGTATGCGCAGGTGTATCAGAAGTTGGATTTCGTGGCGACAATGCAGGAACACGTCAACGACCGCGACGTTGTCTGGTACGGAAATCCCAATTTCTACTGGGGCTACAACAATCCAAAAGTGACCGACCTGATCAACAAGGCCGAACAAGCCAGCACGACAACCGAACAGACTAATCTCCTGAAGCAGGCAAACAGGATCATCGTCAACGAGGCAGCTAGTGATTGGATCTACCTCTACCCACAGATCGTGGTTGCATCGACCACGATTTCGGGTTACCCAATCAACGGCCTCAACTCGCAGTTCTACGCGTTCGGGATTACGAAGAGCTAATACCCGCGCGTAACGCCATCCTTGCCGATCGCTGAGCGTTGGAATGTAAAAGTTCCAGCCTCAGCGTTCGGGATGGGCAGCGAATCTATCAACGGCATTAGCACTCCTTCGGCAATTTCATAAATGCGGCGAAGTTCGGCCACTGGATCTGGATGTTCATCAACCCGCAGATCCAATACGGGAAACTCAGATGCGCCGTACACCTTTACCGCGGCGGATTGATGCCCCGACTTGTCGCCACCGGCGGCTTCGCCAGCGCTCAACGCCAATAGCAAACGCTGCCCAAGCGGAAGCTTGTCATCTGATTCAAAACTCTCTTTCATTGCCTCGAGTGTTTCAATTCCGACCAATCGATTCCCTGCCAAAGCATAATTCGGACCCGTTAGATGCCCGTGCCAAACATCCGAAAATTCTCCCGTGAAAGCGGCACTGCCGCCGTGACTGTCCACAATTCCCAATTGACGAAATTCAATTCCTTCGTCTTTGCTCTTAAGAAATTCGAGGGTCTCTTGCGCTGAATGCCCTTTCGCCAAGTGCTCCAATCCCCATATACCGAGGTATGGGTTGATGAAGGCCTGACTTGCAATTGCGCCAACGTTGTTCATCGCAAACGAACAGAGTCCACCAACAGCTATGAACTTCGTGGCGACCGCGATTCCGACTTCGCCTGTTCTCTGACACCTAGCTGTAATGGAGAATGTATTGAGTTTCAAGGTCATTGTTTCCTGAGTATATGCAATACGCAGTAAATATCGGTAACCTTCCTAAATGGGCGGCGACAAACTACTCCGTCAAATCCGCGAGAGCGTGATCGGCGACGATCAACTCATGAACGGCCCGTATGGTCCGCGGCGAGTGACGTACGCGGACTACACCGCTAGCGGTCGTTCACTTAGCTTCATTGAAGACTTCATCCGCAATGAGGTGATGCCGCGCTACGCCAATACGCACACCGAGGCGAGCGGAACCGGGTTACAGACCACACGGTTGCGTGAGGATGCACGCGAGATCATTCGCAAGTCTGTGGGTGCGACCTCCGATGATGTAGTGATCTTTGCCGGCTCCGGCGCGACGGGTGCGATCGACAAGTTGATCGGCATCCTCAACATTCGTATTCCTTCTGATCTGGACCGACAGTGGAAATTTTCCAGCCAGATTCCCAAAGAACTGCGACCGGTGGTATTCATTGGCCCATACGAGCATCACAGCAACGAACTCTCATGGCGTGAGTCGATCTGCAATGTAGTCACCATCCATGAGGATGCCGATGGTCACGTAGACCTTGCGCATCTTGAATCCGAGCTCCGTAAGTATTCGAACCGTTCTCTGAAGATCGGGTCATTCTCTGCCGCCAGCAATGTCACCGGGATAATCACCGATACTGACGCCGTCTCAATACTCCTTCATCAACACGGCGCGCTCTCCTTCTGGGACTTCGCAGCTGCGGCTCCCTACGTGAAGATTGATATGCATCCGGAAGACCCGCTGGCTCGCATGGATGCAATCTTTCTCAGCCCCCATAAATTCATAGGCGGGCCGGGTACTCCCGGCGTTCTGGTCTTGAACCACACGGTTGCCCATAACACGGTGCCGGTTGTGCC
>DASXUM010000060.1:0-18591 GCA_036504835.1 Candidatus Nanopelagicaceae bacterium | reverse complement strand
CCTCTTTCCTTGGCACGCCATTTAGGCTCTCGACAAGGAAGGCGGCGATGTACGCGTCGCCGGCACCTAAGGTGTCGACAACATTGACGGGTGCCGCCGCTACATGGTCGCGGCCGTTTCCATCCGAGACGACGGCACCCGAAGCACCAGCTGTGAGCAATACCGTTTTAGCGCCGAAGGAATGCGCCCAATCGATGAGATCATCGGCTTGATCTAGACCCTCCTCTCCAACTGAGAACGTGGCATATGTGACATGCGGCAAGAGCGACTCTGCGTATTTGCGAGGTTTGTCAGCAAAGTCGAAGGACACAGGTGCATGAAGCGCGACCTCCCGGATCTGGCCTTCGAGACCACCGGCGTATCCGATGTGCACGAGATCAAAATCGGAGAAGTAATCCAGATCCTCATCATTCAAAATAAACCGCGAAATACCCTTATCTTGTGCAACGAATATGCGATCTCCATTAATGTGCTTTAGCGCTGCCCAAGCATTTGCACCCTCAACGATGCGCATGCGTTCGGTTTTTACGTCTTCACTTCGCAGTGAATTCGCAATGAGGCGTCCAGCCTCATCGGTACCTATCGCGCCTATATATGCAGACGTAGCCCCCAAACGTCTCGAGTGAACCGCAACGTTGACGGCATTTCCGCCAGGGAACATCTCCCTGTAATCGAGATACCGATCAACAACGTTGTCACCAGCGGTGCAGATTTTGACTGGCATCAATACGCCACTTTGAACATATACCGGCGGGTGTCCAAGCTGTGTTGGCGCGCGAATTCGAAGTGTTTTGCCAGACGAGTTGTGAATGTCCCAGTGGCAATGGCTGAAACCTCGCCCCGCTGTTCGGCGGGGACGCCAGGAAGGCTGAAATTCACTGAATCGATCAGATAGAAAGATTTCGAATACTTTTCGAGAAATACGCGGGCACGTTCGCCCATTGGTCGAGACTGGTCCTCGCCCTGGAAAAGTATTACTGGAGTGTCCTCGGTTACAATCTCGAAGGCTCCATGAAAGAACTCACCTGTGTTAAACGCAGCAGAATGCATCCATTGCATCTCCATCAGATAGCACATAGATAATCCATATGCGCCTGCCCAGTTCGGGCCAGCACCAAGAACGTAAGTATTAGTCGCATTTTTCAATTCCCCAGCAATGCGCGCGCACAATTCTTCGCCCTCCTGTTGCGTCTTTAATAGCGCCTCTGGAAGTGCGACCATGGCTTTTCGAGAAGCAGCATGATCTCCCGCGTGACCGGTTTGCTCTAACGCGGCATATGCAATTTGAGCCCCAAGAACTTGTTTGGCGGCATAAACAGTTGTAGTTGACTCATACGAGAATGCCTTATCCGCAATTTCTGCAAGTGGTGAGTCTGCTTTTCGTGAAACAGAAAGTACTTTGGCCCCGGCGTTTTTGGCCATGCGGGCCGCCTCAATCGTCTCCTTCGTGGTTCCGGTGTGAGAGCCAACGACCACGATAGAGCCTTTGCCCAGTTGGGCAGGCTTCCGTGTATTGAATTCATCGCTGTTTAGTATGTAAGTGGGAAATGTTGCTCGAGTTTCAAGAAGGTATGCCGCGGGAATATGCCCGGTGTAGGAGCCGCCACAACCAACGTAGAAGACGTTGCGAAGTCCTTCTTTAACAACGTCAGCCACGGCCTCTTGTGCACCTTGGTTCTGATTGAGTGTGAACTGAATTGTCTCTTGAACATCTGTTGGAATCGGCGCCAACTCAATATTGGTGGTCATTATTCTCTTTCTGTGGGAACGTTCTCAGTGGTGTGAGTGAGAACGATCCCAATTTGGCTTCCTTTTGTCAAGAGGTACCTGTAGGTTTCCTTTATGGCCTCCAAATCCCCGTCTGCAAGACAGGCGCGGGTGACGATCAATGAAGTTGCCTCCGAAGCGGGCGTCTCGCGCTCCACAACCTCCCGAGTTCTAGGTGGCTACGGGATCGCCAGCGAGGAAGCCCGAGAGCGAGTTCTAGAAGCGGCCAAGAAGCTCAACTACCGCCCAAATGCCCTCGCCCGGGCAATGATCACTGGAAAAACTTTTACTATCGGGGTCGTCCTGGGTGACATCGAGAACTCATTCTTTGCCAGGCTCGCAAGGGGGGTAGCAGACGGTGCCCGTGCAGGTGGATTCGAGATTCTTCTTTCGAATACTGATGAGGACATTGCCACTGAAATCAAGGCCATCCGAATCCTGCAGGATCGGCAGGTAGACGGTTTCATCGTGGCTGCGACATCCATGCAGACGGCCGATCATCTCCAAGCAATTAAGAGGAACGGAATTCCTTTGGTGCTCGTGGATCGCCTTATGCCGAATATCAAGGTCGACACCGTGGCAATCAACAACCGTGTTGCAGCCGGCGATGCAGCCAAGAGGTTATTAGAAGCCGGTCACCGTCATGTTGGAGTAGTCACGGGCGCGCATTCTGACGATGTAGGTCCGATTAGATTCCTCATTAATACCGGGCAGGATCGTGTAGAAGGTTTTCGTGAAACCTTGGTTGAAGCGGGAATTGAGTTGGATCCGAAAATGATTCGATGGGGGGCCATCAGCCAAGAGGCTGCCCGAGCACAGACGAGGATTCTTCTCGCATTCGCAAAGAGGCCCACTGCCATCTTTGCAACTGACAGCCTAATGGCCCTTGGAGTGCTCCAAGGGGTTCACGACAGCGGCTTAAGATCGCCAGATGATGTTTCGGTTGTGGGTTTCGACGATGCCGACTGGACTGAAGTCATTACCCCTCGTTTATCAGTGGTCGCCCAGCCAGTTCATGAAATTGGGCGGTTGGCGGCGGAGCGCTTACTTGCCCGAATAAACGGGGATACATCAAGATCCCGAACTTACTTGCTTCCAACGACGTGGATTGAGAGAGATTCAATCGCCTCTCCTAGGAGACGTGGGAAGTGAAATTCTTCGAGACGCGAAAATGCCAATGGCCCCTCGCTTTTGCGAAGAGCCACAGACCTAAATCACTTACTAGTAGCGGGGGCAGGATTTGAACCTACGACCTCTGGGTTATGAGCCCAGCGAGCTACCGAGCTGCTCCACCCCGCGTCGGTAAGACGTATCGTAGGCGATAAGCACCAAGGCAACCAAATCGCGCACTAATCGTGCGAGAAATGCGGTGAATTACTTGCCGCTTTGGGCCGCAATTGCCGCAGCAATTGCTGACTTCAAACGATCTTGAGCGGCACCGTATGCAGCGAAGTCGCCCTTTGCGAGTGCTGCTTGAGCATCCGCTAATGCTTGCTGGGCGCTCTGCAGCGCGTTAGCAAGTGCTTGCGACTTCGTCCCAGTTCCACCCGTAGTGGAAGGACCAGTTGTCGTAGTCGATGTTCCGGAGTTACCGCCGAAGACCTGATCCAACGCTCCCTTGAGGGTGTCATCGAATCCGATTTGATCGCCGAAGGAAACCAGAACTTTCTGCAGCAATGGATAGGACGCAGTGTTCGCAGTTGCTCTCACGTAGACGGGCTGTACATAGAGCAGACCTCCACCGACAGGAAGTGTCAGCAAGTTGCCCAGTACTACATCCGATCCGCCTTGTCGCAACAGCGAAAGTGAATTCGCCACCACTGGCTTGGCTTCGAAGTTAGATGCAACCTGCGAAGGTCCGGCGATGTTTGTGCTTCGTGGCAACTGCAACACGGAGATCTTGCCGTAGTTCGGTCCTGGGTCCGATATCACCGAAGCGAACGCGGACAAGTTCTGCCTTCCGCCGACAGGTACAAATGGAGTCGTCAACTGGAACGACGGCTTGGTTGCACCTGGCATCTGCAAGGTCAGGTAGTAAGGAGGCTGTGCGCCCGCATTGCCACCGAAGGTCGATGGGTCAGTAGGTACTCGCCAGAAGTCCTGGCCGCCGTAGAACGCGCCTGCAGTGGTGACGTGATACGAACTAAGAATGTCGCGTTGCACCCGGAAGAGATCTTCTGGGTAGCGAACATGTGCAAGCAGATCAGCCGAGATGGCGCTCTTTGGCTTGACCGTATTTGGGAACGCCTTGCTCCACGTCTTCAACACTGGATCGCTGGTATCCCATTGATAGAGCGAGACGGTGCCGTCGTATGCATCCACAGTGGCTTTAACCGAGTTCCGAATGTAGTTGATGGAGGTGTCAGTCTGCGCAGTAATCGATGCGGAGTTGGCCGTCAAAGCATCAGTTGTCGCACCCGACAAAGTCGTCTTCTTCGAGTATGGATAGCCCGCGCTTGTCGTATAACCGTCAACGATCCAGATAATGCGACCGTCAACAATTGCTGGGTAAGGATCGCCGTCCAACGTCAACCATGGAGCAACCTTGGCGACTCGATCGCGCGGGTTTCGCACGAAGAGGATCTTGGAATCCTTGTTGATCAAGTTAGAGAGCACAATGCGCTGTTCCTGGTACTTGATGGCAAAGACCAAGCGGTTCACCAATGACCCTACGGGAACTCCACCTGAACCGGCATAGGTTGTGTTCTTCTGTCCGTTGGCCGATGAATCATCCGGGTAGTCCAACTCAACTGGGTTACCAGTCTTGGTTCCACCGACAATCGAGTAGTCCGGGACATTCTCACCGAAATAAACACGGGGCTGGAAGGCGCCGAGTCCCTTCGTTGGCGGAAGATCTCCCACCAAGAAGGAAGGTTTTCCATCCGCATCGCGGACATTGCCGTAGGCGGCAACGAATCCGAACCCGTGCGTGTACACCAAGTGGTCGTTGATCCAGTTTCGGCTTGGATTGCCGGGCAGGTTCAATTCACGAACCGCTACGACAGTGTCGCGCTGCACTCCGTTGACCTTGTAACGATCAATATCGAGTGAATCCGGGAAGGTGTAATAAGGCTTGATCTGCTGCAACTGGCGGAAGGTAGCCGACAGGACGTTCGGGTCCATGAGGCGAATGTTTGAAATAGTCGCGGCATCCTTGGAGAGCTGACCGGCACTTGTCGCAATGGTCGCTTGATAATCAGTCACTTTGACGCCCGATAGGCCGTAAGCGGCTCGCGTTGCATCGATGTTCTTCTGAATGTACGGCGCTTCCTTGGAGGACTCGCTTGGCTTCACCTGGAACTGTTGAATGATTCCGGGATAGACGCTCTGGATCAGAACAGATGAAACGACAAGGAGCGAGACTCCCGCAGCTGGCAGAACCCATGAACGGCGAATGATGTTGGCAAAAAAGAGCAGCGAGCAGATCACGGCAATGCCAGCGAGGATCGCCTTAGCGGGCAGAAGCGCGTTGACATCGGTGTATCCAAGACCAGTTATTAAGCGGCCTTCTTTGAGTGCTAGGTGATAGCGATCCAGCCAGTAGGCCGCGCCCTTAAGCAGAACGATGATGCCTAGGAGAATCGACAATTGAACTCTCGCGGTTACGGTAGTCCGGTCTTCGCGCACTTGCAGGCGAATACCTCCATATAAATAGTGCACGACCACAGCAGCAATGAGAGAAATAATGACGGTCGAAATTCCCCACTCAAGAAGTGATTGCCAGAATGGAAGTCGGAAAGCAAAGAAGGAAATATCTAGATGGAATTGCGGATCGGTGGTGCCAAAAGGAGTCGAGTTTCGAAAGAGCAACCAGGATGACCAGAGTTGGGATCCGGCAGCACCGGCAAAATAGAAGAGAACGATCGCCAGAGCCGCAGTGACAAGTTTGCGAATCGGCTCGATCTGTCCTCGGTATCTTTCGAGGTTGTCGGCTTCGATCGTGATGGGCACATACAGCGGGCGACGTCGGTAGGCAATGATGACGTTGGCAATGATGATGGCCGACGTAAGTGCGCCAAAGACGAGAAACAACGAGGCCTTAGTGGTGAGAACCGTCCGCCAGACATTGGTGAAATTCACCGATCGGAACCAGAGCCAATCTGCATAAAAACCACTCAGGGACACCAGGACAAGGGCCGCGGCGATGACGATTGCCACGGTGATAATCAGGGGGCGTCGATTTCTGGGGATATTTGGCATATTGGGACGGCTAAAAGAACTCATGCACCAACGCTACCGATTTCGTTGCCAAGTGCAATGTGGGATGGCATTTTTCGAATCCTCTAGCACTCTAACTGCCTCTGCCAGCGTTTTTACCGAATAAACAGTGATCCCCGAGGGTATGTGGGTCACATCGGCACAGTTATCAGCAGGGGCGAGGAAGAGGGTGGCACCGGCTTTCTTTGCCGCGATGATTTTGTCATCGACTCCCCCGATCGCCCCGACCTTTCCCGACTCGGTGATGGTGCCCGTCCCAGCGACGATTCTCCCTTTGAGAAGATCCTGCGACGTCAACTTCTCAACGATCCCCAATGCGAAAACCAAACCTCCACTTGGACCACCTGTGTCTTTCAGGCTGATCGCAATCGGGAAAGGAAGCACATATTTCGTTGTCTTGGTTCCATCGCTCTGAGAAACCGATTGTTTCGTCACGGGATAGTTCAAATAACGAAGGGCTGCGGCCTCAGCCGACTGTTGCGAATTGACCATGTCGGCAAGGCTGGCCTTATCGATGGTCTTGGAATCCTGTCCTGGCGGGTAAATCACATCTCTCGGAAGAACGATCGAGTAGCCGCGCATCCACGAGATAAGAACGTCAATGCCGAATAATGGTGAGCCCGGGCTCGTAACGAGAACCGTTGTCAGCAGCAGTTTCCCGGTCGTGGGATAGGTCTTCTGTTCTGAAATCTTTATGACCGAACCCAGCACATTCTGTCCGCCGCCTGGCTCAAGAACCACATAAGGCAAGGGAGCCAACATGCTCGCGGCGACAAAAAGCCCGACGATAAATAGCGCTGGCTTGGGCAGGCGCGAGATGCGCATTAGCAGAGAGATCGTGATCTGAGAGGCAGTGAACCCATCATCGTGGGCGAACTATTCGCGCGGCCCAGATTCATTTTTCGTTTCCGGCTCATCCTCGTCATGGGCTTTGAATGAGTCTTGAAACCGCTGGAACTGCGTGACCGAGCGGGTTGTTTCATTTTGAAATTTGTCTTGGAATTTCGTGACCCACAGTACGTATCCAAGCGCGCCGATCACGGCTGCTAGAGGGACCAACCACCAAATTAAGGCCGAAAAAGCACTGGACATGGGTTAAGCCTACCGCCCTCGGGAACAAAGCGTCGCCTCGCGTTGTTACACATCATGAGCGTAGAGTTTCTATTCGAACAAGGAGAATCATGTCGCCCTTCGGTTTCACACCCTCAGACAATTCTGATGAACCGGATCAGAACCCTGAAGGCGTCCCTGATTTCGCTGCGCTCTTCGCCTACCTTCAGTCGCAGTTGCAAAATCAATTTGGAGAGAAACTTCCTGAGGATTTCACTAAAGACATCCAAGAACAGTTCTCAAAATTAGGAATTAATCCGATCGGTTTCATGCAAGCATTGAGCAAATCTGATTCCACCTTTCCCATTGACATTAGCCGCGACATTGCAAAGAAGTATGTCGCTACCCAAGGTTCCGCGTTTGTCGGAACAAACGATGCTGCCTTGATCCGCGAAGCGATGGAAATTGCCGACTTGTGGCTGAACGATGCGACTGTTTTTCCGGCAAACTCAAATGAGACGCGTGTCATCAGTCGTGCTGACTGGGTTGATTCCACCATCAAGGGTTGGCAATCAACGGTCGAGCCGCTTGCGGCCGGTCTTGGGCAAGCAATGACCTCTATTGTCGAGCAAGCAGAATTGCCCGAAAACTCATTGCCAATCACTCAAGTTGCGGGGATGCTGCGCACCTTTATCGGCACCATGATTGCAACCCAATTGGGCCAAGTAATCGGCGGATTAGCAGTGAGTGTCACTGGTGCGCACGATGTCGGCCTTCCTCTCCTTGACCCAGCACGCCCTGCGCTAATTCCTGAAAATGTCGCGAAGTGGGGCGCCGACATTGGAGTCGTCGACTCCGAAGTTCGCATCTTCCATGCTCTGCGTGAAGGCGCCGTCGCTCGATTGTTCGATAACAATCCGTGGCTTGTCGATTATCTCCGAACTTCAATCGCCGATTATGGAAAAGGTATCCGCATCGATGTTGAGGCGATGCAACGTCAAGCCGAAGATGCAATTGAGTCGGGACAGATTGATCCCAACAATCCCGAAACTTTTTCCATTGCACTCAATCAAGGTTTGTTCACACCGGAGGAAAGTCCTCAACAAGTTGCAGCGCTGACGAAACTTGAAACTGCACTTGCACTGATCGATGGTTGGGCCGATGACGTCACGACTATCGCAGCTGGGGACCGCTTGCCATCACTTAATGCATTGAGAGAGACACTTCGACGCAGACGCGCAACTTCCTCTCCTGCGCAACAACTCTTCTCATCTTTATTTGGCCTCGAAGTCTCACCACGAATGGCAAGAGAGGCCAGTGCCTTCTGGTCGCAGATTCGCGAACTACGTGATGTGGAAGCTCGCGATCGGATTTGGAGCGGAATTCTTCCCACTCACGAGGAATTAACGACCCCGGAGGAGTACCTCCGCAGCATCGATATACCCGATGACCTCTCGGGCCTCACGGAGTAAAAGGGCAAAAAAAGGCGAAGTCCCCGGGCGCTCGATTCTCTGTCTGCCTTCCCCTTGCAGACACAAAACGGTTATCCGAGGACTTCGTAAGCGCAACGTACGTGACATTTGACCGAGAATCAACTGAGAGACCAACTTTTTTTCGCGACAATTAGGAGCAAATTGGTGTATAAGCAGAATTATTTTTTTAGGCTCCCAGGCCCAATGGGGATATTGCCGCCGTTCGTAAGATAACTTGGGAATATGGCCCCGAACTTCCAGTCGCGCGTGGAGAGCGTCCTGAGCGACGCCCCCGAGTTGCCCGGTATCTCTGAGGGCGAAATCGTCGTCATCCGCTCCACCCGCCGGAAGCGGAACATCGCGGCCTATCGCCAAGGCGGCCAGATCATCGTCTCCATCCCCGCCCGACTGAGCAAAGCCGACGAGCGGGCCGTAGTTCCCGAGATGGTGGCCAAGATTCGGGCCTCCGAGGCCGCCAGGACCATCGACGAGTCGGTTCTCTCCACCAGGACTGTTGACCTCCTAGCCAGATGGGCCCCCGAAATCACCGAACGCCCGACCTCAGTGGCCTGGAAGCGGGCCATGAACGAGCGGTGGGGCTCCTGCACCAGCGTGGATGGCACTATCCGGATTTCTGAGCGTCTCCAGAGAGTGCCCGACTACGTCCTGGACTTCGTCCTCTTCCACGAGGGGATTCACCTGCGCTTTGGCGACCACGGGAGCCAATTTCAGGAGGTGCTGGCCCGTTTTCCCCAGGTCGAGTTGGCTCAGGCCTATCTGGACGGATATGAGGCGGCTGAAACGGCCCTGCGGCCCCCAAAATAGGTCCAAGACACGCTCAAAAAGATCTAGGTAATGCCGTCCAAACCTCACTTTTCACGCTCAGGCAGGGGTATCGTGACGGTTGCACGCTCGCGGCCCTTGTCGGAAACACATCTCACAAGCCGCTTGCGTCGATTGGAGGAGAAATGACAGAGACATACACAGGTGACGCTTACTGCGTTAAATGCAAGGAGAAGCGTGACTTTACGGGAACCGTAAAGGTCTCAGACTCTGGTCGTCGCATGGCTCAGGGCATCTGCTCGGTCTGTGGCACCAAGTTGAACCGCATCCTTGGCAAAGCGCAGTAATCCGAGCCTTTCAGATCTATAAGGCCGGCACTCCCGTCGAATAACGGCAGGGGTGCCGGTCTTTTTTTACGCGCGTAACGCATTCGCCACGGAGCGTTGCCAATCGTGCACCCTGTCCACATCTTTCGATTGCTTCCGCTCCATAAGCCGGGCGAGCGCGGATCCTTCGCCCTATGGCCCTCATTGCAATAGAAAATATCCGGCCGCAACTTAAGGTCGGCATCTCCCTCGTCACCCACTCGGACCGAACCTTCGTAGGCCGAAATGACCAAGGTCTTGAAGTAATCTCACCCGCCCGAGTCGCTCTGGCTGAAATGGACGGTACGCGCACGTGCGAGGAACTCAGCGCATCCTGTGGCATCCCGCTCTCTGAACTTACGTTGCTCCTTCACGAACTCGACGACGCGGGTTTGATTGATACGGAGAAGGCGAAGATCTCCGTGCACACGCGCTTCCATTCACCCAACGCCAACCGCGCCACGCATGAAGGAGACGACAGCAACGACGGAGCAGTGCAACAACTCAAAGCTCGGCTCCTGCCAGAACTCACCTCGACAACATGGTTGCCCATGGTTCGAGATGGCGGGGTATCTGCAATCAGCCAACGCAGAGACTGGCAACTAGCCATTCACGGCGATACTCGGATCGCCACGCTCCTCTACGGCATCCTCCTCGCCAGCGGAGTTACGCGGACCTCTCTTATATGTGCAGATGCACGGAGAAGGATCCAAGAAGTGGATATGTGCGCTGGATTCCTACACCCCAGCGATATCGGTCTGCCATTTAAGGCCCGCGTACAAGAACTCTCCCGCGAGCTCTCGCTCTTCCCCACGGTCAAAGGGGCAGAATCCATTAGGACTGTCGAAAGAAAATTCGCCATTGCCGTCGGAAATATCCCAGCCGATCAGATTCAGGAATGGATGAGCGAGGGGATTCCACACTTGTTCATAGACGCCCCGGACAGCGCCAAGATCTCGATTGGCCCTTGTGTTATTCCAGGGCAGAGTCCATGTGCACGTTGTATTTCTATGACTCTGGAGGATCAGAATTCTGCGTGGCGCGAAATTCATATGGAAAAACTAGTAAAACCTGCCAGCGACGTACCGGTCGCACTCGCTCATAATGTAGCTGGGTTAGCGGCACTGGAGGTGCTTCGTTACATGGATGAGGGTCAGAGCGAACTCATCGGCAAACGCGTTGGCATCGATTACCACCACCCAAGTGTTGCCTTGCCCCAGTCATTCACCCGGCACCCGGCATGCGGCTGTAACTGGTAACCCCGTGACCTTTCGCACGGGGTTACCGGTTATGCAGCGTCAGATTGCTCCTCTGCAACTTCACGTACGGGAGTCAGACGAGGTCGACCTACCGTTCGACGCCTCTCGATAACCGCACCATCTTCAAAGAGCTCCCCACCCCAAACCCCGCATGGTTCGGCGCGAGATATCGCAGCATCAAGGCACTGCGAGCGCACTGGGCAAGAACCGCAGAGAGATTTCGCGGCCGCGATCTCCTCGTTCTGCTCAGAGAAGAAGAGGTCAGGATCAGCGTTGTGGCACGGCAGAGTGAATGCGACGTCCGAGCCGTATGTACCTGTAACGGCATCCAACCCAATCTTGTCTCCATTCTGCGCCCAGCCTGGAACTAGTAATTCGCTAAAGAGAACGGTCATGGTCCTCACCTCATCTCTGCTGGTCTTCCAGCGTTAGTTTCCGTCTCGTCTTGTCGTCTGGTCTTCTTAGTTATGAAGTTGTACTTGCGGGAAAAGAAAAAGGGCCCGAATCCTTTGTGGATTCGTGGCCCTTGGGGTCCTTCTCGGTCTTAACCGATTGGGCTCCAAGTGGCCTGATCCGCAAATGCTGGGTACCAAGCTGTGCGCTTTGAGGCGAGATTGGCGACCGATGTATTTGCGTGGAAATGCGCGGAAATATCCATAAAAGCAGCAGAAGACGCTACTAATTGAGATTGCATAAACAATGACATGTCGCGCTCCTTACTTCTAGAGATGAATTACCGTGTGGGAAGACTACGACAAAGACTCGCAATCGCGCAAATGTATTTATTGCTAACTGCCGAGTAGCCCTGCCTCGCGCAAAAACCTACTGGGATTTCCGCGATAACTCAGGGACAGGTGCCTCTTTGCGCGGGTGATTCCCACGTAGAACAGGCGACGTTCCTCCTCCACGGCATTCTCATGCGTGGGGAGGGTTCCCTCGTTCACACCCACCAAGAAGACCTGGTCCCATTCCAAGCCCTTGGCCGCGTGCAATGTTGCCAGTGTGGTCACGGGCATGACCGGAGGATTGTTCTGCTCGGCCCGCTCCTCGAGTTCGCGTAGGTAATTGCGCAGGGTCTTGGGCGAAAAGGCCGCGTCAGCATCGAGCTCGCGTGCCAGATGGAGGAGTGCGGTAATTCCATCGGTGCTCGACTGGGTGATGAAGGGCTGGGCGATGGTGCGCAATTCCTCCAGCCACGGTACGTCGTGGGTTGGGATCACTGATGCCTGCCGGACGCCTTTGAGGAAATCTCGCACATCGCTGCGATCAAAGAAGCGCTCGTTGTTCCGGACTTGGTAGGGAATCTGGGCCGCTATGCAGGCCCGCTCGAGGGCGTTGAGTTGCGCATTGGTACGCGCCAACACCGCTATGTCCTGCGCGGCGACACCCGATGACGTCAACTTGAGGATGTCCTGCACGACGCCGGCGGCCTCTTTGGCCTCATCTCGGTATTCGGTAACCAGTGGATGCGAACCGTGATCATTCACCGACGTGATCTCGTGTCCCATCAAAGCATTGCGAAGAACCGTGTTGGCCATATAGATGATCTCAGGAGTCGAGCGATACCCCGAGGTAAGTCGGATGACTTGGGCGTCAGGGAAGCGACGTGTGAAGGTATTGAGAAAGACGGGCGTTGCGCCGGCGAAGGAATAGATAGTCTGCGCAGGATCGCCCACGACGCATATCTCTTCGCGATTGCCTAACCATGCATTGATGAGACGCTGCTGCAACGGAGAAACGTCCTGATACTCATCAATGGTGAAATGACGGTATTGATCTTGCACACGCTCGCGAACTTCGCGCTCCTCCTCGATCATTGCCGTCGTAAGGAGAAGGACATCCTCGAAATCGATGGTGCGTTCTTGCCGTTTCAGACTCTCATATGCGTCGTACACCTGCGCCACTTGTCCTGGGTTGATGCGATTTCGTTCGGCGCGATCTTTGGACTCTTCGATGTAATTCTCCGGCGCGATCTGCGAGACCTTCGCCCACTCGATCTCCGTTGCGATCTCGCGTAGCAAGTCGCGCGAGGATGTTCCGAGAGTTCCGGCTAAGCCGGCTCGCGTGATCGCCTCTTTCACATATGCGGATTTGGTTGTTAGGAGATCAGGAGTCCTGCCGCCGAAAACAGTGGGCCAGAAGAAAACCAGTTGTTTCAAAGCAGCAGAGTGGATTGTTCGCGCCGCAACACTGGGGACGCCAAGCAATCGCAAGCGAGCGCGCATTTCACCAGCCGCGCGAGCGGTGAAAGTCAACGCCAGAACCTTCTGGGGATTCATGACCCCGATTGCTGCGGCGTAGGCGATTCGATGGGTAATTGCGCGCGTCTTGCCTGTCCCAGCTCCCGCGATCACACAGACGGGGCCACGCGTTGCCAAAGCCACCTGGCGCTGCTCGTCATCCAGAGCTGCCAGTATCTCCTCGGCGCGCAACTCATTGACATCTGGCAGCGAGTTCATCGCGTCCACTCGTGCGCTCCCAAATCTTCAATCGCACCTTCGCCATACCAGTACTCGATCATCCGGCGCGAAACGCTGATGCGCGGTGGCAACGAGATCTCCCCAGAGGTGACAGCTTCTTTCATGCTTTCGCGTGTGAACCATCTGATTTCTACTATTTCTTCTCCATCGGGGCGGGCCATAGAAACATCCGATGTCGTTGCTTCGTAGGCGATCATTATCGATGCCGGGAACGGCCAGGGTTGCGACCCCAAGTAATGAACCGAGTGAACAAGAAGTCCGGATTCTTCTTCAACTTCGCGCACTACGCATTGTTCGAAAGATTCGCCCGGTTCCACAAACCCTGCAAAATTGGAGAAGCGGTTGGGCGCCCACGAATGCTGACGACCCAGAAGAAGGCGATCGTCTTCGTCTTTGACGAGAACGATCACGGCAGGGTCAGTACGGGGATGATGCTGACTTGCATCAACCTCGCAGATCCGGGCGGCGCCGCCCAAGTCAATTCTGGTTGGCGCGCCGCAACGCGGGCACCGCGGATGAGAGCTGTGCCAATGCGATAAAGCGATGGCGTGGACGGCGAGACCTGCCTCTTCATCGCTGAGTTCAGCCCCAATCTGACGAAGCGTTCGCAGTTCATCCACAATCTCATCATCGGTACGCCAGGCAAAATAACTCTGACCGCTCTCGTTGTTCCGCCCGAGGAAATATCGCTCTCCATCGCCAGTGATCTCATTGGGAGAGTGGAAAATCAGTTCCGAATCGGTGGCATGGATTCGATCTTTAACCAAGACGATGACTTTGGATTGCGACCAGAGGTTCTCCAACATGTGTGGATCCGTGCGGAGATGGCCTGCCCGATCAATCACACTTCGGGCGAGAACTAGATTCTGCAATCGACCTCTGCTCACGCTCATGATGGGCGACACTACTAGCATGGGCCCATGCGCCTCACCTCGTGGAATTTCCTGCATGGCCTGCCCACTCCCCTGACGGAGGAGAGCCACCAGAGCCTGGCCAGCGCAATTGATGCCCTCCATACCGACATATTGGGCCTCCAAGAGGTCGACTATTTTCTTGGCAGATCAGGAGATGAGAACCAGGTAGCCCAGATCGCCCACCTCATGCGGACCGAAGATTGGGCCTTTGCGCCTTCGGTGATCGGCTCCCCCGACGAAGACTGGAAGGCGCCCAGTAACTCTGACGTCAAAGTTGTTACCGCGAATGTCCCCGGCGCCCCGGGATACGGAATCGGTTTGATCTCCAAGATTCCCGTTACCTCATGGCATCGCCTCGAACTTAACGTCGCGCCCGTCGGCATCTTCATGAAATTGCCACGGAACGGCAGAATCAAACGGGTCTACGTCCATGATCACCCACGTTCTGCAATCGCCGCGGTATTGGAGAACGGATGGCTGGTCATCAACACGCATCTTTCGTTTGTGCCGTTCTTCAACTACCTCCAACTCCTTCAGGTAAAGCGGTGGGCCAAACATCTTCCGATTCAGGATAAGAAGAAGATCATCATCATGGGCGACTTCAATCTCCGGATGACATTGCTTGTCCGCGGCATAAATTGGAATTCGCTTGCCACCAAAAAGACTTTCCCCGCTTGGTCGCCGTCAGTGCAGATCGATTACATTTTGTCCCAGAAAATCGCCTCCGAAGATGTCGTCAACGTAGAACTCGACCCGACCGGAATTAGCGACCATCTTCCCATCAGCATCGATGTGGATCAGTAGGCCTCGAGCAGAGCAATCAACCCGTCTTCATCCAACAAGTCGGCGCGTCTATCAGTGACACCAGTAGGAACGTAATGGAATGCCGCACTTACATCTTCCAAATCAATGTCGTTGAGTTTGGCCCACGCCAATCGATAGACCGCAAGTTGGATAGCAGCTGACTCACCCAACTTCTTCGACCCAGTTTTCCAATCCACAACTTCGAATTTATCTCCGACTTTGTACACCGCGTCGATGCGACCGCGCAGGAGCACGCCGGAGACAACTGTTTCGAAGGGAACTTCGACCGCGAACGGTTGACGATCTGCCCACACACTTGAGAGCCACGATGCTTTGAGTTTTTCAAGGGTCTGATCCTCTTCGAGTGGATCCACGGGCTCGAGATCCTCATCGTCAAAAAGAGTGCCCTGTCCAAAGTGCTTCTCAATCCAAGCGTGGAAGACAGTGCCACGACGGGAGTACTCGTCTTGCGATCTTGGCATCGGTCGCCGGATAGAAAGTGCCAATTCCTGCGGGTTTTCGCGCAGGGCAACCAGGGTGGAGACCGATAGCCGGGGTGGCAAGAATACTTCCGGTCTGGTCTTTCCCCGATGAAATTCGGCAATGAGTGCACCTGCATCGCGAACCCACGATTGGATCTCCGCATCCGCGTTCGGAGCAAGTTCATGCGGCGCACTGGTGCGGACCAATTCGATGCCGGCATCAAAGGCAGCGCGTCTGGAACCCAGCGGATCCCGCGGCCATGTTCCTGTCAAAGGATTTTCTGCAGCGGGGTTTGTTTCGCCATCCTCGGGCGGAGGGGTGTCAGCAAGAACTATTCCGCCATATTGAGCAGCGGCAAGAGAGACGTACTCGTAAATCTCGCTGGGTTCAACTGCTTTGGCCCCATCGCGCCACCGCGAAGTCGTACATAAGAGATTGGTGCGCGCTCGAGTGACGGCGACATAACCGAGTCGAATTTCTTCTCCATACTTGAGTTGATCGCAGAGGTCTGCAAACTTCTCAAACTCTTTACGTACATCGCTGAAGGTCGTGCACTGCGAAATGTCTATCGTGGGCAGCTCTTGGCTGTCTCCGCGTAATTGGAAAGGAATGTGCTTCTCATTAGTAAGCCAGTTCTCTTTCTCATGGCCTTTACCTGGGAAGGTTCCTTTCGCTAATCCGGGAATTGCAACTACATCCCATTCGGCGCCCTTGGCATTATGAATCGTCAGAATCTGAACGACATCACGTCGCACCTCGGGTGCTCCTGACTTCAACCCTCCTTCTTCGGCGACCGCGACATCCAACCAGGTGAGGAAATCGGTGATAGTGCCGCCCGTGCGAGCAAACTTGGCAGCCTCGTCCATAAAGCGATCAAGGTGGCGGCGCCCGTTCTGGGTTCCGTCACGGAGCATTACCTCGACGTCGAGGTTGAGATAATTCTCGATCTCAGAAATGAGATCAGTAAGCGGCCCCCCGGCACGTGAGCGAAGTCGGCGCAGATCCTCGGCAAAATGCTCTAGCCGGGCAAAACCCGCCGCCGAAAAATTCCGCTTATCGGCCTGCGAAATTTCATCGAGTGCGTCAATCAAACTCCCCAGGAATTGATCGTCGGCCTCTTCACGGAGCGGATTGCCAGCAGCGATCTTGGCAATGAGGCCCTTTGAGGTCATCTGTGAATCCTCTGCGCGGGCGCGGGAATAGCGGCCTAAAGCAGCAATATCGGCTGCTCCTAGGTTGATCCGCGGGCCGGTGAGGTGTCGCATCAAGGAGGCACCTGCCTCTGGATCGGTCACCACCTGCAACAAACTGATGACATCGGCAACCTCAGCGACGTGAATCAATCCGCCGACGCCCAGGACCTCAACAGGGATATTGGCTTCGCGCAACGCCAATTCAATATCAGGAATTTGGGAACGTTTGCGCACTAGGACCGCAAACGAGGAGCGTTCGTCTTCCTCTTGCGACAGCCGTTGCGGGCTAAACCAGAGATTGGAGAAGTACTCGGCGACCGCGTTTGCTTCCGCCTCCATAGTCTCAAAAATTCCGCAAGCGAGTTCTCCCGCGCCGGCATTGTCGCGCGCCACGAGCGGGGCAACATCGACAACCGAGCTCTCCCTAATTTGACCGGAGATGGCGTTGGCAAGGTTGAGGATAATTTCATCATTACGGAATGTCGTCGACAGTGAATATTGCTTCGGTCCTGTCTGGCCCTGTCCTTTAGGAAAATGATTATCGAATGCGCCGATTGTCCCAGCCGATGCACCGCGCCAGGTGTAAATGGCCTGACATGGATCACCGACCGCCATCACGGGGTGGGCGTTGCCAAAGAGTGCAGAGAGCATCCTTACCTGCGACTGCGAGGTGTCTTGATATTCGTCGAAGAGAACCACGCGATAGCGCGACCGCTCTATCTGCGCCACATCCGCAAACTCGTTTGCAACATCGGCGGCGAGTGACATCTGGTCGTCAAAGGAGAGAAGTCCGTCCCTGCGCCGTGCAGCGATAAATTGTTCGACCATCGGCAAGATAGACATTCGTTGATTGAGAACGGTCACCACTCTGCGAGCAACATCGTTTGACCTGCCGCTAAGAGTTTCAATATGGGAGAGAATCTTGAAGGACTCTTCCCTAATGTCTTCTGGGGAGCATTGGTGTTCGAGAACCAGTCGAGTCAGACCGATGACATCGCTGATCACGGTGCTCAACGCGCTTTCGGAGGTGAAGGCATCATCGTTCCAATTGGTTACGAGCTCCGATGCCATCTGCCAAATAGCCGCATCTCCGAGTGGTTCTTCGCTTGCATCTATGCCGTAGCGGATTGAATGCTCTCCCAGAAGTCGACCCGCATAGGAGTGGTAGGTCATGACAGCAGCGTCAATTGCTGTGTTTTTGGGTACGAGGCCTGCCTGTCTGAGTTGGCGCAGACGACTCCGTATTCGAATACCGAGCTCGCCGGCGGCTTTGCGGGTGAAGGTCAGACCGAGGATTTCGTCGGGTCGCACCAAACCATTAGCCACTAGATAGAGAACTCTCGCGCTCATCGTCTCGGTCTTGCCGGACCCGGCACCTGCAATGACGACTGCGGGTTCGAGCGGTGCGCCAATAATCAATGCTTGCTCAGGCGTAGGCATCCGCACTTTGCTGTCGACACTTGCAAGAGCGTGAGCTATGTCGAACGGCGAGTAGGTGATGATTGGAGTCATTCCATCACCGTCCGACCCTCGCTCTGAATGGGGCAGGCATTTCGCACATCGCACTGATTGCATCTTTTGTTAATCGTGGCCAAGAACTCGCTGCCGCTCATACCTTCGGCAATCTCGCTGACTTGCGCGCGAATCTCGTCGGCATCAACAGGCGGCTGACGGCGCGTTGTGGCATCGATCGCGGTTGACCCAAGGTAGACGAGTTCGGCGCCGGCACTTATTCGACTTTCGTGCTTGTCGCTAAATCCTCCCTCGATCACTGCAAGTTGGTAAGCTTGCATCTGCAGGTTT
>DASXUM010000059.1:0-5985 GCA_036504835.1 Candidatus Nanopelagicaceae bacterium | reverse complement strand
CCAACGATGTTCTGCGCCCCAATTACAAGCCAGAGGTCGCTTTACCGCTCTACACAAAAACAGTTCGAAAGATCGCGGCATCTGGTGCAACCGTTCTGCTCTTCACGGTGCTCGAACGTACTGACCGCACGGGCAAGACTGCTGATCTTTGGGCAGCACGATTCGCTGAATTCAATAAGAATGTGAGAGCTGTAGCGGCCGAAGTCGACGCCATTGTTGCCGATGCCAATGAAGAGGGCCTCCTTAGCGATCGTCGATTTTTGGCCGATGACCGCCTTCATCTCAATGTGATCGGGCACGATCGGGTGGCGCAGGGGATATTGGAGAAGTTGGGGCTGCCCTATGACGTGACCTGGCGCGAACCTCTGCCCCAAGCCACGAAGTTATCCCGGCTTAAGCGTTACAAGTCCAATGCCAAATGGATCGCGACATTTTTCCTTCCATGGGTATGGCGACGGCTGCGGGGCAAGTCCTCGGGTGATGGCAGAGTTGGCAAGCATTCGACTCCCATATCCTGGCCGGCGGCGTGAGACTTCTCTGAGATTTCTCAGATCGCATTGGTAGGCTCGCCGACATGTGTGATGATCACCCCCATGGAGAATTAAGTCGACGTCGGGCGCTGCAGATTGGCGGTAGCGCCGCACTTGTAGGAGTGAGCGGTCTGCTATTTCCTAATTCAGCGAATGCGGCATCGGCTGGTTCGGATATTTTCCACGGACCGCGCAATCGTGCAGAAGTTGCCATTACCTTTCACGGCGCTGGTGATCTTGTCATTGCCCGCAAGATCTTGGCGATTGCCAAGAAGACCACGACACCGATTTCGGTGATGGCAGTTGGTGTTTGGCTAAATGCCAATCCGAGTATTGGTCGCGAGATTGTGGACGCGGGCCACGAGTTGGGCAATCACACCTACAGTCACAAGACGATGACCCTCCTTACTTTGAAGGAGGCGAAGGCTGAAGTAGCAAAAGGCAAAGCTGCCGTTACCAAGGCCGTAGGCTCTCCGGGAAAGTGGTTCCGACCATCAGGCACATTGAAATCCAATTCGATTATTCGCGCCGCTGCCGGTGCTTCGGGTTATAAGAACTGCTTGATTTACGATGTCGATTCCTTGGATTACACCAATCCTCCCGCGAAGGCCATTGTCGCCAACTGCATGAAGACTGTCCAAAATGGGAGCATTATCGGCATGCATTTCGGTCACGCCCACACCGTGGCCGCGTTGCCTCTGCTGATTACCGCCCTGCAGGCGCGAAATCTGACCCCTGTCACGGTCTCGCAACTGCTCCGCCCCT
Organism: Candidatus Nanopelagicaceae bacterium; assembly: GCA_036504835.1. Classification (GTDB taxonomy): domain Bacteria; phylum Actinomycetota; class Actinomycetes; order Nanopelagicales; family Nanopelagicaceae; genus QYPT01. Next base: position 4,690 of record DASXUM010000059.1, on the reverse strand, counting down.
AGAATTTCATCAATTTCTGTTGCGCTGACATAATGCGCAGGTAAGAAAGGCCTCCCTAGCTCAGTGGTAGAGCATCCGCCTTGTAAGCGGAAGGTCGTCAGTTCAATCCTGACGGGGGGCTCAAGTTCTAGATGTTTTGCTCGGGTACTCTTTCAAGGTGAATTCGGGAGCAGTAGTTCCAATCAGCAGTATTGTTGAAACTGCACCACTAATTCTTGACATCGGTATAGTCCTAGGTCTTGCTGGATTGCTCGGTTTGTTCTCTAGAAAATTGGGTTTACCTGCGATTTTAGGATATTTGCTAACCGGAATAATCGTGTCACCGTTCACCCCCGGCTACGTCTCGAGCTTCAATCAACTGACTTTGCTCGCAGATATCGGTGTCGTCTTGCTCTTATTTGAAGTCGGCATTGAGTTGGACTTAAGTCGACTCTCTCGTGAACGGCGGGGGCTTCTCTGGAGCGTTCCACTCCAAGTTCTCATTGGTGTGCTGGTGACGGTACCGATCCTGATCTTCCTTGGCTTGGCCACCTTTGGCGCTGTACTTATCGCACTCTCGCTCACCATGTCTTCAAGTGTCGTAATCGTGAATATCACTCGAAGTCGGCGCCGTACGACGGATGTTGAAACAGAAGAATCACTTCTTGGGTGGAGTTTGATTCAGGATCTGACAGGAGTGATGGCTGCATCGATTGCGATCGCAGTCTTGAGTAAAACGCAGAAATCCGCCCTCATATCTTTTGGCGGCCTACTACTATTTTTGGCAATTTCGATTGTTTCGGCACGATTAATTCCTCTTTGGTTGCGCGCAGTCCGGTGGGAAGGCGACTTATTCCTTCTTTTCTCCGTATCGATCGGCTTAAGTCTGGCGGCCATTGGAACGGTCTACTTTGATATTCCCATGGCACTTGCAGCTTTTGTGGCCGGACTGGCAATAAACCAAAGTCATGACACGGATGAGGTCCGCAGAGTCTTGCTGCCATTTCGAGATTTGTTTGCAGTGCTCTTCTTCGTCGTAATTGGGAGTCTGATTCAACCTAAATTCCTTCGGGAGGCACTTCCCTTTGCATTGCTCTTACTTCTCTTGCTAATTCTCACCAAGACAATACCCGTCTATCTCCTCTCTCGAATTTCCAAGATCACTGCGCGCCCAGGTCAATTGGCAATCGGTTTGAGTCAGGTTGGAGAATTCTCATTTGTCTTGGGAAGTCTGGCCTTTTCTCATGGTGTAATCACGCAAATCCAATTTACCGGCCTGCTGATGTCGGTAGTTGCGTCGATTGCGATCTCAACTCTTCTCGTTCGTTTTATCCATCGAAACGAGGTACCGGAAGAATCGTGAACAATTTGGTGCGATTCTTGTAGGCGGAAGGTCGGAAGTTCAATCCTGACGGGGGGCTCTTCTCGCTTTCGATGCTGAGCCGGTTCAATTCCTTCGCATCTGCATACGTCAGGTTGGTACCTGAGGCGACTAATTCGCAGTCGAAGCTTTCAAATTTGGCTGCCCTCCCAGAGGGGGAGCGAGGTACCCGCAGTCCCGGCAATGAAATCACCGGGACCACATGACGTATTGCCTTATTTCAATCCATCCGGCCCGGTTAGTGACCAAGCACTCTGCCACGAAAGGCCCTTGGTTGCATTAAGCGCAATATTCAGAAAGGCCATCTCTTCCAAGGATTTAGCAAAGCGCAATCCACCAACAATTACTGGATCAAATCCAAGTGATTTCGCATATTCAGCAACCTTAGTGTTTGCAGTCTCGCTATTTCCTGCAATCAGAACCTGAAGTGGTACACCATGTTGAGTGGGCGTTGCATATCGTCCAGCAAATACAGTATTGAATGCTTTCACGACGGCTACCTCTGGAAGTGCTGTCTGTAAATCAGCCGCGCCAGATTCACCTTTGTATTCAAGATCTGTGTAGTTTGCATTCAAAGGATTTGTCCCGTCAATGACGACAGCACTGCCAATCACTGGCTTCAATTCTGCAGCCACGGCCGCAACTGCCGTTCCAGGCACGGCAAGGTAGACAAGATCCGCATTTAGGGCGCCTTCAGCAATGGATCTGGCATGAGTTGCACCAGTTTCCGCAACGAGTGCGGAAAGTCGTTCTGATGTTTCTGCATAAACTGAAACTTGATGTCCCGCCTTAACGGCTGCACGAACTTGGCTACCGCCAACATTTCCTGCGCCAATTACAAAAATCTTCATTATTCCTCCTTTAGATATTAGTTGAATCTTCAACTAAATATAGATCAGAATGTTCGTAAAACCTATTCCCTGTGATGTTGCAGCTGCGAATAGTTCGCAGGTGTTCTTTCGCGGAGGCATTCGCCTTGTAAACGGACGGTCGGCAGTTCAATCCTGACCGAGGCGGGGGCTGTCTAGAAGAAATAACGTTTAAACAGGTAAATCGAAGCGCCAATTCCGACGGCCATGACGAGAGCCTTATAGAAATTGGACGACATCCGACTAGCCCAACGGCCACCTAGTGCGCCCCCGATGCTGGATCCAATGAAGAGGGCGAAAGCCAGCATCCAGTGGACGTGGCCGCTAAATAAGTAGATGACATTCGAGGCAGCACTTGGGATTCCGACAATGATGTTCTTGGCCGCATTCATGACATCGGGTTTCTTCGGATTCCGCGCTAGCGATGCGATAACCATGACGCCTTGTCCCGGACCGAAGTATCCGCAGTAGAGCCCACTTGCGGCGATGCCAACGGCTTCGATCTTCTCGTTTCGTCGCCCGACGGCAGGCTTGGTTGGCAGGAGCAATGTGAGGGTTGCGCCCAAGAGAAGAAATGGAACGATGTGTTCGAATACGTGCGGTGGGAAGGCTAGTAGCAAAGTGGCGCCAATGAGGGAGCCAATCACAGATATTGCGATCAGGAACTTATAGAGCTTGATCAGGTCCCATATCTTGTATTTGCTCGAGCGGATTGCCACAAAGTTCGCGCTGGTGGTGCCGATGGCGTTCGTGACGGTCGCATCGAGAGGGTGGAGACCTAGGGCAAGCAGCACAGGGTAGGAGATGATCGAAGCCCCGCCAGCCATGCCGTTGATGGTCCCAACGACGATGCCTGCCACGGTAGCGACAATAAAACCAAGCATCTGCGCCCTCTCCAAGAGATACGAGAGTACCTTCTTAGATTAGACTCGCGTGTATTGAAGCCGGAATAAAGAACGGAGTGGTCATGGCTAACAAAGAGCAGAAGAGCAATGCGAACACCAAGAAAGAACCAAAGCTCAGTTTGAAAGAGAAGCGCGCCAAGAAGCAGGAAAAGAAAGAGAAGAACAAGTAGTCAGTAAGCGGCTTTACTCGTCATCCGATGAATTCTCGGATTGGCTGGGTGAAGGAAGAGCGGTGGGCAGTTTTGGAGTCTTGTTTATTTCAGGGCTCTTCTGACCATCGCTCTCGCTATGTTCAGTTTCAATCTTGATGGTCGGTGTGGGAAGAATCGTCAGCGGTGAAATGTTCGAGTCTTCCTGATTGTTCGACTGGTTCTCGTTGGACTTTCCGTCGTTGGACTTTCCGTCGCTGGACTTACCTTCACTTGACTTGCCCTCATTGGACTTGCCGTCCTTGTTCTCCCCGTTCTTCTTACCCTCGGTTGACAGAGGATTGGGAAGAAGCGGGATTGTCACAGTGAGGGATCCCGAGTTGGAATCTTCATTGTTGTTTGAATTGTCGGAGGAAGATTCCTCGTTACCCGTGGGGGCTGGAGTGATTCCAGGTACGGTGGGAACGGGAGGGATTGTCACGGTCGTGACAGCATTGCCGCCGGTGACAACGTTACTTACCGCCCCTGCGACGCCCTTAACAAATTTCGCTGTCTTGTGTCCGATTTCGACGATCGGCGCCGGCCCAATCCCGGTGACTGCGGCGGCCGCAAGCGAAGCAGAAGCAAACATCCCAATCACGATGACCGAGGTGACGATGGTGCGGCGCGGGTTAGCCGGCTTCACTGGGATCACGGGGATGGGTTGAGTAATTCCAGAAGGCAGAACCGGTGGAATCGACGTCGGAGGAAGCTCGGTGACATGGGCAACCAGATTCAAGGCACTGCGGAGTTGTTCGAAATCAGAAGGCTTGCCGGACTTGAGATTGGCAATTAACTCTTCGCTGTCCTCCAGTGAGAAATCTCCGTTATTGCTCATCGACCGTCGCCTCCTTTCGTTAACATCTCATTTAACTGCTTCAATCCCCGATGGGTAAGAACCCGGACGTTGCCCTGGGTCTTTCCCACTATCTCTGCCACTTCACTGGCATCAAGGTCGGCTACGACTCGGAGCATGATTACTTCGGCATACTCCTGTGGCAGACGCTTCACCAGATCCATGACTTCTACCATTGTCGAGTTCTCGCCGATCCAATCTGATTCCTCGAGCTCCACGCTTGTGCCACTTCGCGCCTTCTTCCGCGCCAAGTCTGTCGCTGCATTTCGAGCAATTGTGTAAATCCAGCCTTTAAAGGCTTTGGAATCGCCTTGGAAACTCTTGATGGAAGTCGCAATCTTGATCCAGACTTCAGAACAGAGGTCCTCTGGTTCGTTGGTGAACATTGCGAGGTATCTGACCATTCGTGGTTGGAAGTTGCGCCAAAGGAGGGTGAATGCGGGATCGCTTCCATGTACGGCCTCCTCTACTAGTTGGTCAAAATCGAGCGCGTCGACATGAGCATCAGCGGA